>JAZROM010000044.1:0-11284 GCA_045648745.1 Acutalibacteraceae bacterium
CGTTCTACCCAAGTGCCGTTCCTGCCCCTACCTTTTTCAGCGGCGTTTCCTCGCTCACTCCTTTCGGAGGTCTTGGCGGAGTATCCCACTTGGACGCTCATTCAGTTGTCAAAGGATTTTATTCTTTTTGCAAACTTAAACACACTTGTTTAAGTTTTGCGTCCTCATTATACTAAACTAATTTGTTTAAGTCAAGGGTTTTTAAGAAAAATATTAAACTTTTTTGTTATAGTTATCTTGACATATCCTAAACACTTATGTTATACTGCGTTTGCAGTAATCGCAAAGGAGTAAAAAAATATGGCTATTGGAGAGAGAATTAGGTTCATCCGCAATCTACGTGGTATGACACAAAAAATACTCGGAGCAGCTATCGGTTTTCCTGAAAAGACCGCTGACATTCGCTTGGCTCAATACGAATCCGGCACGAGAACACCCAAAGAGGATATTACACTTGCATTGGCAAATATTTTAGAGGTTGCACCGCAAGCACTTTCCGTACCCGATATTGACAGTTACATTGGTTTAGCACACACCTTATTTGCCCTTGAGGACATTTACGGTCTGACTATCGATGAAGCACCTGACGGTGAAGTTTGTCTTAAAATCAAAAACAACAGAGGTCGTAGCACCGAAGAACTTTTGAAAATCCTTACTGCTTGGAAAGAGCAGGCGGACAAATGCAAGTCCGGTGAGATCACCAAAGATACATACGACGAGTGGCGTTATAATTATCCGAAGTTCGATACCACACAGAATTGGGCAAAGGTTCCTTCACAAGAGTTCAGTGATGCGATGGTCGAAGCCTTTAAGGACAAACTGAAAGACTAATCAAGGAGGGATACATATGGGAGCGATCTTTGCTTGGTTGTTTACTGGTGAGCACATATTTACTTTAGTAACTGTGCTTTTATCCGGACTAATTTCATGGTGGATTTCTGCAGCCTATTTCAGAAAAGGCAACAGAAATGCATTGAGATTAAATGTGTTATTTCCGATTAGGCGAATCATTTCAGAGCCTCGTTCTTGGAAGAATTACAAACTGATTGAAGATACTTCTAAAGAGCACGATTCAAAATATCTTAGCAAAAAGGAACGAACTTCATTAACAAACTTTCTATCAGCATATAAGAGCGTATGTTCATATAGTTATTCATCCGTTTGTGCCGAAAGTTTGTTTTCATATTTTTGTTATAAACTTGAAAAAAACGGAATAAATACAAAGCTCGTCCCTATAGTAATCGACGGTGAAATAGTTGATTATGATATACCATCAGAGTTGTTATATTTACGAGATGACCTATCAAAAATTATTGAAGATCGACATTATGAATATGATGAAGATGGTAATACCACAGACATAATAAAAGATTTATTTGAACATTATTGTAGAGAATACTTCTCTGATATGAAAATTGACTATTTTGACGACTTCTCGTTAGATGAGGTTCTCAAAAAATCCCGTGTTCGCAATGAATGGGATGAAAAACTTGCGGCATATAAACTTGCAGAAGAAACTTTTCTTGGACTGAAAGTTTTTGAAACAAACTAATCAAGTGAAACAAAAAAGAGCTATTAGATTTCAAACTAAAATCTAATAGCTCTTAATTTTATTTATGAATAATTTTCAGATGTTGCCAAAACGTTGCCACAAGGACTTTGGGGTCCTCAAAAACCCAGTGTTTATGCGGGTTTGCAGCGTTTTTGTTATTATTCCCACTCAATTGTGCCTGTCGGCTTGGGAGTGAGGTCGAAGAGGACACGGTTGATGCCGTCAACTTCGCTTGTGATTCTTGCAGTGATTTTGTGAAGAACTGCGTAGGGGATTTCCTCAATTGTTGCTGTCATAGCATCTGTTGTGTTGACAGCACGGATGATTGCAGGCCAGCCCTCGTAACGGCTTTCATCTTTAACACCAACGCTCTTGATGTCGGGGATTGCTACGAAATACTGCCATACTTTTTCAGCAAGACCGCAGATGTCAAACTCCTCACGGAGGATTGCGTCTGCCTCACGGAGTGCGTGAAGTCTGTCGCGTGTGATTGCGCCAAGGCATCTTACGCCAAGTCCCGGACCGGGGAACGGCTGACGGTAAACCATAGCGTGGGGGAGACCGAGTGCTTCGCCGACAACTCTTACTTCATCCTTGAAGAGAAGCTTGATCGGTTCAACAAGTTCCATTTCCATTTCGTCGGGAAGACCGCCTACATTGTGGTGAGACTTAACAGCCTTTTTGCCCTCTGCCTGCTTGATGCTTTCGAGGATGTCGGGGTAAATTGTACCCTGTGCAAGGTATGAAATTCCGTTAAGCTTTGCAGCTTCTTCATCGAACACCTTGATGAATTCTTCACCGATGATCTTACGCTTACTTTCGGGGTCGCTTACACCTGCAAGAAGGTCAAGGAAACGGTCTGTTGCGTCAACATAAATAAGGTTAGCGTCAAGCTGATTGCGGAAAACTTCGATAACGTTTTCACTTTCGCCTTTACGCATAAGGCCGTGGTTAACGTGTACACATACGAGCTGTTTGCCGATTGCCTTGATAAGCAATGCTGCAACGACGGATGAGTCTACACCGCCTGAAAGAGCGAGGAGAACTTTCTTGTCTCCAACCTGCTCCTGAACAGCCTTTACCTGCTCAGCGATGAACGCCTCTGCAAGTTCGGGAGTGGTGATTCTTTCCATAGTTTCGGGTCTTTTGTTCTGATCCATAATACTGACCTCCTGAATATATATTGCTTCGAGAAAATCTCGGAGTGGTTTTAAATTAAAAGAAATTATATCACATCGAAAAATGAATATCAATATTTTTATAGTAAAATGCACCACTTTTTTTGAAGAGATTTTTGGCATTATGACGAAGAGTTGCATAACAAAGGGACGAACTCGATGACAATGAAAAACGGACATTTTTAATTTCTGTATGCAGAAAATGACGGTATGGGTGATAAATAGACGGCAGTTACATCGGAGTAGTATGAAATGCAACAAGAAACACGTTCCTGCTGGAGAGCGTTTCGTATTGCTTTTAAAAAAGAATTATGATAGACTAACAACAGAGGTGGTACCAATGAGCCTTAAGGATAAAATCAGATTTAAAAACGGCAAATTGAAGGTTATGCAGATTTCCGATTTGCAGGATACGAAAAATACAAGCGTTGACACGCTCCATTTCGTTGACGATGCAATTGCGAAGGTAAAGCCCGATTTCATTATAATGACGGGTGACCAGCTTGATGTTGTAGGTGCGTGGGGCAAGGGCGACAAGGCTGAGGCGAATGTCGAAAAGGCTATCCGCGGACTTTTCAGTGTTATCGAAAAGCATAATGTTCCATATGTTCTTACTTTCGGCAATCACGACCGTGAAACAGGCGTTCCGAACGAAGTCCAGGCAGAAATTTATGCTACACTTAAGAATTGCATCTGTTTTGATAATATAAACGACGGCAGACCCGATGTCGGCACATTCAATGTGCCCGTGCGTTCTTCTGACGGAAAGAGTGTTGCGCTGAACTTTTTTGTTATGGACACTCATTCAAAAACAAAGGGCGTCGGATTTGAGGGTGTGAATGATAAACAACTCGATTGGTACAGAAAAGTCGGTGACGCTCTCAAGGCAGAAAACGGTGGCGAAGCTGTTCCGTCAATGGTGTTCCAGCATATTCCCGTCAGCAATCTTATGGAGCTTTTCAAGGAAGTTCCGAAGGGAACGAAGGGTTCAGAGTGCGACTTCATAAAAGGAAACCCGAGATATTGGTGCCTTGATGAAGAAAAGCTTTTCCACCACTATACATACGGCGAGACACCGTCAATGACACTCGGCACAAAGCAGTTCGACGCCATGAAGGCTCAGGGTGATGTCTTTGCAATGTATTTCGGTCACGACCACTACAATTCTTTTGCAGGCAAGGTTGACGGAATTGACCTCGGCTACTGTCCGGGCATGGGCTACAACTCTTACGGCTCGAAGTACAGAGCCTTCCGTGTGTTTGAGTTTGATGAGAACGATGTGAAGAATTACAAGACATATTCTCTGAATTACAAGGATTGTTGCGGTAAATTTTACACATCACCGCTGAAAAATTCGTTTACATATTGGTCACCGTGCAATCCGTCGGCAGCAGGTCCGTTTGCGGCAAAGATTCTGTCGGTGCTTGTACCCGTGATTGTTGCACTTGTGTTGATTTATAAGTTCGTAAGTGCACCGTTTGTGACGGGACTTCTGACGGCACTTGCAATTGCAACTGCAATTTATATCCCGACAGGACTTATTTACAATAAGATATTAAGAAATAAAATTATCAATAATAAATGAGGTGTAATGATGTCTGCGACACTTGATAAAAAAAGAACATCGTGGATAGACATTGCAAAGGGTATTGCGATACTGTTGGTTTTTTTAGGGCATACAATTTCACTTCCGTACGAGATAGCAAGATTTATCTATTTCTTTCATATGCCGACATTTTTCCTTTTGTCAGGATATTGTTTTAATTTAAAAAGTGATTTCGGCAAATTTGTTATCGGCAAATTAAAAGGAATTATTCTTCCTGTTTTTACACTGGGTTTAACAGGGTCAATAGTTGTTTCGTTGATGCTTCAATTTGTTAAGCACGAAAATGTAGATTGGAAATGGGTATTTCTGAACCCTGTTGTGCAGTATGGCGAACACGATTTGTTATGGTATCTTCCGGCATTGTTTGTTGCGTTGTTGTGCTTTTATTGGATTGTAAAATTGTGCAGACAAAAGGCTGCACCAGTTATAGCGGTATCTTTTGTTATTGCGTTGTTATCGTATCTTTTTACAAAGCTGGTCGGAGTGACCGTTCCGTGGCACGTGGACACAGCATTGATTGCTTTACCGTTTCTTGCTTTAGGTTATGTTGCCAAAGTTAAAAATCTTGCAACAAAAGTCGGAAATGTGCCGTGTCTGGTGATTTCGGCAGTAATGTGTGCTTTGCTTGGTTTTATAAATATGAAATACTTTGGTGTTGTTGAGATGCACGTCAACAGTTACGGAAACATACTTCTCTTTTACCTGAGCGCAGTTGCAGGAATATGTATGGTTGTTGCTTTATCAATCCTGATTTCGGAAAGCAGGTTGTTGGAGTTTTTCGGCAGAAACACACTTGTGTTCTATTCGTTGGAGCCGATACAGTATTTTGTTAATTTTGCATCAGGTCTTGTTGTAGGTATGATACCTTTCTACGATTCGTATATGGTAAAAACCGCAGTTGCCGTAGTTGCAATGTGTCTTGTTGCAGTATTCAGCAGCATTGCGGCAAATGTGATAAACAAATATTTTCCGTTTCTTATCGGACAAAAAAGGAGATAAACTATGAACGAAGTGATGAAAACAATTCTTAAAAGACAGACAATCCGTGAATACAAACCAGAACAGATTACGGATGAACAGCTTGATGCGTTGATGCAGGCGGCACTCCGTGCACCGAGCGGAAGAAACGGTCAGCCGTGCCACGTGCGTTTTGTTCAGAACGCAGAAATGCTCAAGGAAATGAATGTTGATTTCAAGGAGCTTGTCGGTTACGATACTCCTGCATATACCCGTTGGGACACTAACCCCGTTTATCATAATGCCCCCACATTCATCGTGCTTTTTGCTGAAGGTGAGAGCTATATGGACGGTGGTATTATGTGTGAAAACATCTGTATTGCAGCAGAGGGTATGGGACTCGGCACCTGTATCATCGCAAGTGTGGGTGCACTCTTTGCTGACGGTAACGAGCAGGGCAACAAGTGGAAACGTGCGTGGGATATCCCCGAAGAATATAAATTCCTTATTGCAATTGCAGTCGGTTATCCTGACGAAAAGCCCGAAATGAAGCCTCGCTTTGAGGACAGAATAAAAGTAATAAAGTAAGGGGAAACAGATATGTTCAAGTCAATCTTTTCGTTTTTTATGTCATTGATCATCTCTCTTTGTGTGGCACTTGACATTCCGTGCTATCCGATGGGAGAAAAACTTGATATGGATAAGTTTGAGATTACTTTTGAAGAAGAGTTTGAGGGTGAGCTTGACCGCAGTGTGTGGTCGGGACACTATCAGTACGGTGACACAACCGAGGCGAGAAAGGGTAGCTACTGGAATCAGTACCTTGCCCAAACAAAGGACGGTAATCTCGTAATTCCCGTAAAGTACCTTGAAGACGGTATGGGCGGTAAGGGAGCAGGCTGGTACACTGCAGGAATTGATACCGACGAAGATTCACCCAACGGCTTCAGTCAGAAATACGGTTACTTTGAGTGCAGATGTATTCTCCCGAAGGGTGCCGATATCTGGAGCGCATTCTGGCTTATGAACAGTGGCGTTTTTGATGAAAACGGCGATGGCAGAGACGGCACGGAAATTGACATTTTTGAGAGTGATTGCTATGGTGATTTTCTTGAAAATGCGGTAACATCAAACCTCCATTTTGACGGTTACGGTGACGCACATCAGAAGCACGGTGCAACAAAATTCCTTCTCAAGAACAACCCCTACGAGGAGTTCAATACATACGGTCTCGAGTGGAACGAGAACGAATATATTTTCTACATCAATGGTGTTGAGACTTTCCGCACAGACTTCGGCGGTGTAAGTCAGAACGAAGAATATCTTATCCTTTCCGTTGAGATGAAGGGAGAAAACGGAATCCCGAATCAGAGGGAAAACACACCCGGTGAAGAATCAGAATTTATCGTCGATTATGTCAAGGTATATCAGTACAAAGATATAGCGGAGTGATTTTATGTTTAAGTACGAATACGAAAAAGTCAGTTGTGAAATGGACGGCTGGGGTATGTTCAACGGAAACTCCTACGGCATAGATGATTACAAGTCAATCATCGAAAAAAGAGCCGCCGACGGTTGGCGATATGTCGGATACATTCCCACCAGACAAAGAGGTACGGGACACGTACAGGAACTTGACCTGATTTTTGAAAAAGAAGAATAAACAAAAAAACTCCAAGGTATGCTGCATACCTTGGAGTTCACTTTTATAAGATTTTATTTAATTCCACACGCTTTACGAAGCGGTTTTACTGAGATGATGATACAAGCCATAATCACGGTAATCACCGTTTCGGGAAGCATAAACGAGGCGTTATATATGAGCGAATAAACTACGCTCAAAGTATTGCCCGAGTATGCTGTGAGTATGCCTGCACCGTAATCCATACCGCCACCCTCGGTGAAAAACCATTCGGCATAAGTACCGAAAAGGATGTAGCCCGAAAGGAAGTGCGAAATGTATTTAAGCACACATGCAAACAGTGAGCCGAGTCCGAAAGAAACTGACGGATTACCCATTGTCTTTTTGAAAATACCGCTCGTGCCGAGCATCGCACCTGCAACAATGTAGTCAAGCATTGCGCACAGAAGCACCTGATACCAAGCAAAGCCTGCACCTGCAACGGCGCCTGAAATGCCGAAAACAGTCTGCAGAATACCGTAGACGATACCTGCACTGATGCCCCATTTTACACCATAAGCGTAGCCGACAAAAAGCACGGGAACAAAGCTGAAAAGCGTTACCGAGCCTCCGTACGGCAGTTCGGTGAACTTGATAAATGACAGCACGGTTGACATTGCAACCATAATCGCGCTGACGGTCAGCTTCAATGTGTTGTCATTAATTTTGTTTGATTTTTTATTATTCATAAATTTTAAAAACTCCTTTCCTGACTGTTTATATCAGTCAACAGAGGACTGCTTCAGGCAGAATCAACCCGATACCTGAAACAACAATGCAAAACGCTTCTGCCACTCCCGGGTTAGTGGTAAAAACGGAAAACGCTCGGTTAGCTAAACCGAGCGTAAGTTTTTGGTATAACAATATCTTCCTACGTCGGCATTATCCGCATCAGGTTATAGGGTATAATCTCAGCCGACTGGAAGTCAGCACCCCTGTATTTGGTTTTGTCTAATGATACATCGCAATTTATATTTTGTCAACAAGAAATTTTATTTATTCCAGAACTTCCTGTCGAGTGAACGGTACTGGATTGCTTCTGCAATGTGTGTCGATTCAATGATTTCAGACTTGTCAAGGTCAGCAATCGTTCTTGCTACACGCAGGATTTTATCATAAGCACGGGCAGAAAGACCGAGCTTGTCAAATGCCATCTGCAGCATTTTCATCGCGGCATCGGATGCAACGCAGAATTCCCTTGTCATTGCAGAGTTCATCTGTGCGTTGCAGTTTGCAGTTGTACCTCTGAGTCTTTCCTGCTGGATTTTCCGTGCAGCTTCAACTCTTTCTTTTATCTTTGCTGACGGTTCACCCTTATGCACTTCGGAAAGCTTATCAAAGTCCACGGGAGGAACTTCAATGTGGATGTCGATTCTGTCAAGCAACGGTCCGCTGACCTTTGAAAGATATCTCGAAGCAGCACCGTCACGGCAGGTACAGTCCCTTACAGGGTGACCGTAATAACCGCAGGGACATGGGTTCATCGCACAGACAAGCATAACCGAGCAAGGATAACTCGACGTACCCGATGCACGGGAAATTGTGATTTTTCCGTCCTCAAGCGGCTGACGCATAATCTCCATTGACTGTCTTGAAAATTCGGGCAGCTCATCAAGGAAGAGTACGCCGTTGTGTGCAAGAGAAAGCTCACCCGGCTTAGGAATCGCACCGCCTCCCGAAAGTCCTACGGTTGAAACCGTGTGGTGAGGTGAACGGAAAGGACGCGAAGTGATAAGCTGGGATTTTCCTTTGAGTGCACCTGCGATAGAATAAATCTTTGTTGTTTCAAGGCTTTCCTCAAAGGTCATTGACGGCAGAATTGACGGTATTCTTTTTGCAAGCATACTCTTGCCCGTACCGGGACTGCCTATCATAAGGGTGTTATGACCGCCTGCAGCCGCAACCTCAAGTGCTCGTTTTGCCTCAAACTGTCCTTTAACATCTGCAAAGTCGGGCATATACAGAAAAGCATCATCGTCATTTTCGTTGCGAGGTACGGCAGGTTCAATTTTATAAAGACCCTTCAGGTGGTCGATAACCTGAATAACACTGTCTACGGGCAGAACCTTTATACCCTCAACCACCGCCGCTTCATTCGCATTGACAGCAGGTACAAAAATGCTGTGAAAACCGTTCTGACACGCGCTGATAGCCATTGGCAGAACACCGTTGACATGACGGATTTTACCGTCGAGAGAAAGCTCACCGAGGAAAGCGTAGCCGTTTGTGTCAGCATCAAGCTGTTCGGATGCAAGCAACAGGGTGATGAACATTGCAAGGTCATAAATCGGGCCCTCTTTTCGTCTGTCAGCAGGTGCAAGGTTGACCGTGATTCGGCTGACAGGGAAGGTGAAACCACAGTTTTTTATTGCCGAATGCACTCGGTCGCGCGATTCGCTTACGGCAGAGTCGGGGAGACCTACCACATCAAATCTCGGCAGACCGCCCGAAATATCAGCTTCAACGGTTACGGGAAAAACCTCCATACCGTATATTCCTAAACTGTTAACCCTTGCAAACACATGTATCACCTCGAAAAACTTATAAAAACATTAAAGCAAATTTATGCACTTTTTTCAAGTAATTTACTTTATTTTTACAAACGGATATTGTATAATACACTAAATAGGTATGTATCAGCCCTATATTATCACAAACAAGGAGAATTGGTATGCTTAAAAACATTCCCTCGGTGCTTTCACCCGAGCTTTTAAAAACACTTATGGAAATGGGTCACGGAGACTATCTTGTAATCGGTGACGGTAATTTCCCTGCTGCTACAAACGCAAAGCGTCTTATCCGTTGCGACGGCCACGGTGTACCCGAAATTCTTGACGCTATCCTCAAGCTTATGCCGCTTGACACTTATGTAGAGAATCCCGTTGGTCTTATGGATAACGGCGACCCCGACAACCGTCCCGAGATCTGGGCAGTTTACAAGGATATCATCGAAAAGAATGAAGGCGACAAGGGTATCGAACTCGTTGAGCGTTTCGATTTCTACGATAAGGCAAAGGGTGCTTTTGCAATCATCGCAACAGGTGAAACTGCAATTTATGCAAACATTATTCTTCAAAAGGGTGTTGTAATCAATGACTAAAAGAGTTCTCGCTTTTGACTTCGGTGCTTCAAGCGGACGTGCGATTATCGGTTGCTTCGACGGTGAAAAGATCACTCTTGAAGAAGTTCACCGTTTCTCAAACGATCCCGTAAGCGTCGGCGGTACTGTTTACTGGGATGTGCTCCGTCTTTTCTATGAGATCAAGCAGGGCATCATCAAGGCACGCATGGCAGGCGGTTTCGACAGCATCGGTATTGATACCTGGGGTGTTGACTTCGGTCTGATTGATGCTGAAGGCAAGCTTATGGAAAACCCCATTCACTACCGTGATGCAAGAACGGCAGGTCTTGTTGAAGAAGCATTCAAAACAATGCCGAAAGAAAAAATTTACGATATCACAGGTATCCAGTTTATGGAACTCAATACATTGTTCCAGCTTATTTCACTTAAGAAATACAGACCGTGGATGCTCGAGCGAGCAGATAAAATGCTCTTTATGCCCGACCTTTTTGCGTATATGCTCACTGGTAAGATGTGCGCAGAGTATTCAATCGCATCCACATCACAGATTATAGATCTGCAGACAGGCAGCTGGTCAAAGGAACTTCTTGACGCGTTCGGCATCAAGGAAGATATCTTTGCACCGCTTGTTAAACCGGGTACTGTACTCGGTACACTCACTCCGGAAATCTGTGAGGAGTGCGGTGTTGACCCTGTTCCCGTAATTTCCGTCTGCGGTCACGATACACAGTCGGCAATCACCTCCGTTCCGTGCGAAAACGGTAATTTTGCATTCCTTTCAAGCGGTACATGGTCTTTGTTCGGCACAGAGCTTGACAAGCCTATTGTCAACGAAACTTCACTCAATATCAACATCACAAACGAGGGCGGATTTGATGATACGGTAGGTTTCCTTAAGAATATCATCGGTCTGTGGCTGATTCAGGAAAGCCGCCGTCAGTGGCAGAGACAGGGCGAGGATTATTCCTATGCCGATCTTGAAAGAGAAGCTCTTGCGGCTGAACCGTTCAAGTGCTTCATTGACCCTGATGCACCCGAGTTTGTACCTCACGGCAACATCCCGAAGCGTGTTCAGGAGTTCTGTGAGAAGACAGGACAGTATGTTCCGCAGACTGTCGGTGAGATTATGCGTTGCATCTACGAAAGTCTTGCAATGAAATATAAGCTCACATTCGAAAAGCTCTGCGAATGTACCGAGCGTGATTACCCCGTAATCCATGTTATCGGC
>JAZROM010000045.1:0-21350 GCA_045648745.1 Acutalibacteraceae bacterium
TATATTATGCTTCATAAACCAAGAGGTTTTATTACCACTATGGAAGATGAGATGGGCAGAAAATGTGTTGCCCAGCTTGTCAAGGATGTAGGTGCGAGAGTTTATCCTGTCGGCAGATTGGATAAGGATTCTGAAGGCTTACTTATTATGACAAACGATGGTGATTTTGCAAATCATCTTACCCATCCGTCAAAGCATGTGCCAAAAACTTACCGTGTTACTGTAAGACCTTCTATTACTGATGAGCAGTTGCTTAAATTTAATGAAGGTATTGAAATTGACGGAAGAATGACAGCACCTGCCGATGCTCATATTATCGATAAATGTGAAGATCGCGTAGTTCTTGAAGTGATTTTGAATGAAGGCAGAAACAGACAGATCAGAAAAATGTGTGAAGCGTTAGGACTTGAAGTTGCAAGACTTAAGAGAACACATATCGGCTCAATTAAGCTTGGCATGTTGCCTCAGGGTAAGTGGCGCGAACTTACTGAAGATGAAGTTCACAAGTTAAAGGTTTCATCTGGTATGCGCGTCAATAAGTTTTGAGGTGATGTTCTCGTGTTGAAATTTGTTCCGGTTAACTATACTGAGCTTGGTGCTCCCTTTGATTCTGACAATACATTAAACGGGTATTTCGGATACGATCTTTCAGATGATTCAAGATATTGCGGTAAATGTATTTTCAGACTCAACGGTTATTCGATGGAAATAATTTATATTGAGGTTACGGACTCTGATACTGAGACCGTTGAAGGCTTCATCCGCAGTGCCTTGAACTTTGGAGGAAACAGAAACGTATATATCGCTGAATTTAAAGCTGAGCAGGGGATTGATGTTGCTCTTTCACTCGGTTTTGAGTCAGAAAAAGGTGTTTTAAGCGGTGATATTCCAACATTGCTTAAAGGAAGTTGTTGTAAAGGAAAACAGGTGTAATTATGGTTAAAAGCATGACAGGCTATGGTCGTTGCCAGCAGACAGTTGAAGGCATGGTCATTACCGTAGAAATAAAGAGTGTTAATCACAGATATTTTGATTTTTCGTCCCGTACACCGAGAATTTACGGTTTTCTTGATGAAAAACTAAAGAGCTATGTTCAGTCCCGCGTTTCTCGTGGAAAGATAGAGTGTTATGTTCAAGTGGACAACCTCGAGGATGACAGTGTTAAGATTGAAATTAATCACTCACTTGCCAGAGGATATGTCGAAGCGTTTAAGGAACTTTCTGAAGTTTATGGACTTGAGAATAATCTTACTGCTAATAATTTATCACGTTTTAACGATGTTTTACTGATCAGAAAAGAAGAAGCAGATGAAAATAAGATATGGAATGCCGTTCTTTCAGTCGCTGAAGTTGCTGTTGATAAATTTATAGAGATGCGTCAGACTGAAGGTGAAAAGCTTAAAGATGATATCTGTTCAAGAGCTGATAATATTCTTTCTAAGGTAGAATACGTTGAAAAACGTTCACCTGAAACGGTTAAAGAGTATTCAGAAAAGTTACTTGCAAGAATGAATGATGTTCTTGGTAATGTAAATATTGATGAAACCAGAATACTTACTGAAGCTGCAATTTATGCTGATAAAATTGCTGTCGCAGAGGAAACGGTCCGTCTCAGAAGTCATATTGAGCAGCTTAAAGCATTCTTTTACTCAGAAGAAGCTATCGGACGTAAAATGGACTTTCTTGTTCAAGAAATCAACCGGGAGGCTAATACAATCGGCTCAAAGGCTTGTGATGTTGACATTGCGCGCTGTGTTCTTGATATTAAATCTGAGGTTGAAAAAATTCGTGAACAGGTTCAGCACATTGAATAAGGGGTGTCTGTATGAAACTTATTAATATCGGTTTTGGTAATATGGTAAATGCCGAACGTATTATTGCAATTATAAGTCCCGAATCAGCACCGATTAAAAGAATTATTCAGGTCTGTAAAGAGAATGGTACGCTTATTGATGCTACTCACGGCAGACGTACACGCGCTGTTATTATAACTGACTGTGATCAGGTTATTCTGACTTATCTTCAGGCTGAAACTGTTGCAAACCGTCTGGATGAAGAAAAAGATTATGTGGAGGATGAAGAAGATGCATAATGAAGGTATGCTTGTAGTTCTTTCCGGACCGTCGGGCTCCGGTAAAGATACCGTACTTCCTGAATTGTTTAAGTCTGATGTTGACTTTATCCGTTCAATTTCTATGACAACACGTATGCCACGAAATAATGAGAAGCACGGAGTAGACTATTATTTTGTTGATGAAGAGTGTTTTCTTTCTGCTATTAATGATGGAAGTATGCTTGAATATGCTAAATATGGTGTTAGCTATTACGGAACACCAAAAGCTCCCGTTGATAAATGGCTTAATGACGGTGAGACGGTTATACTGAAAATCGAAGTACAGGGCGCAGATAATATCAGAAAAATGTATCCTGATTCAGTAAGTATTTTTCTTGTACCTCCCAGTATGGAGGTTCTTGAGCAAAGACTTCGCGGAAGAGGCAGCGAAAGTGACGAGGATATCAGAAGAAGACTTGATATCGCCTTAGAAGAACTTACCAGAATTGGTGAGTATGATTATGTTGTTGTCAACGATGATCTTGAGTCAGCCGTTGATGATATAAAAACAATAATTAAGGCTGAAAAGCTTAAAGTAAGCCGAAGAAATAATATTTTAAGTGAGGTAAAAAATCATGTTTGACCAGAACAAAAAGTTTAAATTTAATCCCGATCTCAGCTCTGTGCTTTCTAATCATATGAGCCGTTATTCTCTCGTAAGAGCAACAGCTAAAAGAGCACGTGAAATCTCAGAAGAGGCTGAAGATGACGGAATTATTCTTATTGAGAAACCCGTAAGCATCGCTATTGATGAGATTATCGAGGGTAAATATAAAATTATCGAGCCGGACGAGATTAAGAATATCTAATAGAATAGACATTAAATAGGAGGTATAGTATGTCTGAAAAACGGATTGCGAGTGTAGCAATAGAAAACTCGGCTTTTTCTTTCGATAAGACATACGACTACCTTGTTTGTGACGCTTTTTCAAACTTGCAGAAGGGTTGTCGCGTTCTTGTTCCTTTTGGTAAAGGTAACAAATGCCGACAGGGAATTGTTACTGAAGTCAGATCAGATTCAGATTGTGATCAGAGATTAAAAAAAATAGCACAAGTCATTGACAGCGATCCTATAATGTCTGAAGAAATGATTTCTTTGATGTTTTGGATCAAAGAAAGAACTTTTTGCACTCTTTTTGATGCTGCAAAAACTATTCTTCCTGCAGGCATGTGTCACAGAGTAGTTACTACATATGCGGCTGTTCTTGATGCTGATTTATTCGGTATTAATACTGATATAGTCCAGATTTATAACTACATAAAAGATGCAAAAGGTTATGTCGACGGAGAAAAAGTTCTTAAAAATCTTGGCTTTTGTTGTGATTTTTCAGTTTTGGAAAAAATGACAACTGATGGTCTTCTGGCTAGAAATTATGATTCTGCTCGTAGAGTTGGTGATCTTACTATTCGTATGGTCAGCTTAACAGAAGCAGGTCTTAATTATCTGGATTCTACTGAAAAATTGACCAAGAAACAGCTTGAGATTATTACTTTATTAGCCGACATAGGTACTGCATCTGTTAAAGAAGTTTGCTACTTTACCGGATTTACACCTGCGGTCATTCAGGCTCTTGCTAAAAAAGGGCTGGTTGAGCTTTTTGATAATGAAGTATATCGTAATCCTTATGAAGGTGTTGGTATGAATTCTTCAAAGGATGAAATTGTGCTCAATGATGAGCAACAATCAGCTTTTGATAATCTTCTGACTCAATATGAAAAAGCTGAAGGTGGAGTTTCTCTGCTTTACGGTGTAACCGGTAGCGGAAAAACACAGGTGTATCTTAAACTTATCGATAAAATGATCAGTATTGACAAGCAAGTTATAGTTATGGTACCAGAAATTGCCCTGACTCCGCAGACACTGAACATTTTTCATAAGCGATATGGTAAGGATGTTGCTGTGTTTCATAGCGCTCTTTCTACCGGACAAAGAACTGACGAGTGGAAACGCGTTAAAAATGGTGAGGTAAAAATTGTTATTGGTACCAGAAGTGCTGTTTTTGCACCGTTTGACAATCTCGGGTTAATAATAATTGATGAAGAGCAGGAGCATACCTATAAATCTGAACAGACTCCAAGATATAATGCTAAAGAGGTTGCAAAGTTCAGGTGTGCTTATCATAGTGGCTTGACTGTGCTTGCAAGTGCAACTCCCAGTATCGAGACATATGCTAACGCAACCTCAGGTAGATATACTTTAAACAAACTTTCAAAAAGATATTCTAATGCTGAATTACCTGATGTAAGAGTTGTTGATATGTGTGTCGATGCTCTTAGTGATTCTTCGTTTTTCAGTGAAGAGTTGTTGAGTTCTCTTAAAGAAAATCTCGACAACGGTCATCAGTCGATTTTATTAATGAACCGCAGGGGATATAATACCTTTGCTTCTTGTAAATCATGCGGTTATGTGTTTACATGCCCCTCATGCAGTATTTCAATGACATATCATCATGCGAACAACAGATTGATGTGTCATTATTGCGGTTATACACAGCCTTTTACAATTAAATGTCCTGAGTGCGAGTCAAGTGACGTAAGATATTCAGGATACGGCACACAAAAAATTGAAGATGAACTTATGAATCTTCTGCCCGATGCACGTGTTTTGCGAATGGATGCTGACAGTACAATGAGCCGTCATTCACACGAAGAAAAACTTAACGCTTTTTCCCGTGGAGAGTATGATATTCTCCTTGGTACACAGATGGTTGCTAAGGGGCTCGATTTCGAAAATGTTACACTTGTTGGCGTAATTAATGCTGACGGACAGTTGAATAATGATGATTTCAGGAGTCAGGAGCGTACATTTGATTTGTTGACTCAGGTTGTCGGACGAGCAGGCAGAGGAAAATTTAAAGGTACAGCTATAATACAGACAATGAATCCTGAAAATGAAGTGATTTCTGTTGCTTCTAAACAGGATTATGAAAATTTTTACTCAACTGAAATCAAGATGAGAAAGATGCTTATATATCCGCCATACTGCGATATATGTCTGGTTGGATTTGTAGGTATCAATGATAATAAAACCCATACTGCATCTGCAGAATTCTTTAAACTTATAAAAAGAAAGCTATCAGAGAATTATAAGGATTTGAAACTTATAATACTTGGTCCTATGCCCGCAAGGGTATCAAAAGTAAGCAATAAATACAGATATCGATTAATACTTAAGTGTAAAAATTCTAAACGTTTCCGTGAAATGATTGGTGATTGCTTATCAGAGTTTTATTCACTTAATGCGTTTAATCGTGTGTCTGTCTATATAGATATTAATCCTGAAAATATACTTTAATTCTGAAAGGAAAATAAAATGGCAATCAGAAACATTGTAAAACTCGGTGATCCGATTTTGTCAAAAAAAAGCAGACCTGTCGAAAAATTTGACGACAGACTTAATTCTATACTTGATGATATGAAGGATACACTTTATAAAGCTCAGGGAGCAGGACTTGCAGCAGTTCAGGTCGGATTATTAAAAAGAATTGTCGTTATGGACTGCGGTGACGGTTATCTGGAACTCATTAATCCTGAAATCGTTGAGCGTTCTGAAGAAGTACAGCATGAAACTGAAGGATGTCTTTCATTGCCCGGGAAATACGGTGTAACCGAAAGACCTAAAACTGTAATTGTTAAAGCTCAGAACAGAGACGGAAAATGGTGTATGTATAAAGGTTCTGACCTTAAAGCACGTTGCTTCTGTCATGAAATCGATCATCTTGACGGTTTATTATATACAAGCCGCCTTGTTGGAGAGCTTGAGAGTGAATAATGGAGGTAGACCATGGATATAGTTTTTATGGGAACACCTGAGTTTGCCGTACCTTGTTTAGAACGTTTAATTAAAGACGGACATAATGTAAAAGGCGTTTTTACTCAACCCGACAAGCCGAAGGGCAGAGGACACAAAATGCAGTTTCCTCCGGTTAAAGAATGTGCCGTTAATGCAGGTATTGATGTTTATCAACCTTTAAAAATGCGTGACGGTGAAGCGCTGTCGATAATTAAGGAATTAAATCCTGAATTGATAATTGTTGTCGCTTACGGTAAAATTCTTCCTCAGGATATTCTTGATTTTCCGAAATACGGTTGTATCAATATGCATGCGTCTGTTTTACCGTCATATAGAGGTGCAGCACCAATTCAGTGGTGTGTTCTTAATGGTGAAAAAGTCAGCGGTGTTACTGCTATGCAGATGGATGCAGGTCTTGATACAGGCGATATGCTACTGACTAAAACTGTAGAAATCGGTGAAAATGACACAGCAGGAGATTTACACGACAGACTTTCTGTTCTTGGTGCAGATGTTATGGCTGAGACTATTGAACTTATTTTAAGTGATTTTTTAAAACCTGAGAAACAGAATGACGCGGAATCGAATTATGCACCGATGCTTACTAAAGAACTTTGTCCGATTGATTGGAATGAAACTTCAGATAAGGTGCACAATAAGGTAAGAGGTCTTTCTCCTTGGCCTGTTGCGACTGCAAGGCTTAATGATAAGACTGTAAAAATCCACAAAACACTCGTTTATGAAAATCGTAACGGACAGCCCGGTGAGGTTATTGAGTCTGATAAAAAATTAATTATATGTTGCGGTAATTCGACTGCAGTTGAGATTGTTACATTACAACTTGAAGGAAAGAAAGCAATGAATGCAGATGATTTTCTTCGCGGGAATCCTATACCGAAGGGAACTATATTAAAATAAGGTGATCTGAATGTATTTTGGTAATTACTTATCATATCTGATTTTTGCCGCACCGGTTATTATTTTATCTCTTATTGCACAAGCAAAGGTTAACGGTGCATATAAAAAATACTCAAAAATACTCAATTCAAGAAATCTTACAGGCGCTGCTGCGGCTCAACTCATTCTCAGTCATTATGGTATTACTGATGTACGAATTGAGCCATGTAGCGGTAAACTGACTGATCACTATTCACCGAAAGAAAAGGTAATACGTCTTTCTCAAGGAGTTTACTCAAGTTCGTCTGTTGCTGCTATCGGAATTGCTTGTCATGAAGCGGGACATGCAGCTCAGCATGCTGAGAATTATTTACCTAATGCAATCAGAACTGCTCTTGTACCAGTTACTAACTTTGGTTCAAGGTTTGGTTTGATTATCGCTTTTCTCGGTTATTTTCTTGCTTACCTTGCAAATAGTGAGATTGGTTTTTATATTACCGTAGTCGGCCTTACTCTTTATGGTCTTGTAGCGGTCTTTCAGTTGGTTACTCTGCCTGTTGAATTCAATGCCAGTAGAAGAGCTTTGACTGTAATTGAAGAAACCGGCATGTTGGTTGATGATGAGTACAAAGGTGCAAAGAAAGTTCTCACAGCTGCGGCTATGACTTATGTTGCAGCACTTGCTACGGCTGTAGTCAACTTATTATATTATGCTTTGAGACTGCTTGGTAATAACCGACGCAGATAAGGATTTGTTATGAAAAATGCAAGACAGACAGCGTTCGATATTTTAAATAAAATCCAAAGGGATAATTCGTATTCAAATCTTTTGCTTGATTCAGCCTTGGATAGTTCTGATCTTTCAAATTTAGACAAATCATTCGCTTCTGCTCTTGTTTATGGAGTTGTAGAGCGTAAATTGACTATTGATTTTGAATTGAAACAATATCTGACTCAGCCGTTGAAAAAGTTAAAGCCACAGGTTTTAACTACACTGAGACTTGGTGCATATCAGATTTTGTTTATGGACAAAATTCCCGCTTCAGCAGCAATTAACGAGAGTGTAAAGCTCGTAAAAGCCAATGGTGCTGGATTTGCATCTGGATTGGTAAATGCTGTATTGCGTAAAATTAATGTTAACGGTCTGACTCATACTGACGATTTATCTGTTAAATTTTCGGCACCGGAATGGCTTTGTGATTTGTGGATTGAATCATATGGTGAAAAAAATGCTGTTGAATTATTAAAATCTTCATTCGGTTCAACTAAGGTAACTTTGAGAGTAAATACCATTAAAACAGATTGTGATAATCTGATCAGTGTGTTGGCTGATGAAGGGATTGATGTATATAAAGCAGATGTTTCTGATGCTTTATATGTTGAGAACGGCGGTGCGGTACATAAGACAAAAGCTTATGCTGATGGTTTGTTTCATGTCCAGGATTTAGCATCACAGTACTGTTGTAAAGCGCTTAGTGTATGTGAAAATGACACTGTGCTTGATATTTGTTCGGCACCCGGAGGTAAGAGCTTTACTTTAGCTCAACACTTAAGCAATACCGGTAAAATATATTCATTTGATGTATATGATCATCGAATCAAATTGATAAATGATGGTGCTGAAAGGCTTGGAATCACTAATATTTCAGCTCAGCTAAATGATGGCGCTATGTATAATCCTGCTATACCTCAAGCTGATAAAATACTTTGTGATGTGCCTTGTGCAGGTCTGGGAGTAATCAGAAAGAAGCCTGAAATCAGGTACAAGGAATCGTCTGAAGTTGACAAACTACCCGATTTACAGTATTCTATTCTTTGTATTTCTGCTAAATATCTAAAAAAAGGCGGAACTCTTGTTTATTCAACATGCTCGCTGAATCCCGATGAAAATGAAAATGTTATTAATAAGTTTTTGTCTGAACACAGTGATTTTCAATCAATAAAAGTATTACCTGAACTTAATCGTTTTTCTGACGATACTGATTATATTTCGCTTATGCCACACATACATAATTGTGACGGATTTTTTATTGCTGCTTTAAAAAGAATTTAAGGAAGTGAAATTTTGTTCGATATTAAGTCAATGTCTTTAACGGAAATTGAAGAAGTGATATCTTCTTTGTCTATACCTAAGTACCGTGCCAAGCAGATTTTTGACTGGTTACAGGTATATGGTGCAATGAGTTATGACGAAATGACTAATTTACCAAAGGTTTTACGAAATGAACTTTCTGAAAAGTTTCCGATATACAGTTGTGAAATTGAACTAAAGCAAGTATCTAAGTTAGATGGTACTGTTAAGTATCTTTACAGATTATCAGACGGTAATTATATTGAGTCGGTTTTGATGAAATATAAGTACGGATATACTTTGTGTGTTTCTTCGCAGGTCGGTTGCCGCATGGGCTGTGTTTTCTGTGCTTCAACTAAAAACGGCCGTATCAGAAACCTTCAACCGTCAGAAATTCTGGGACAGATTCATGCCGCTCAGCGAGATATGAATATACGTGTTTCACATATTGTTATGATGGGTATGGGTGAACCTTTAGATAACTATGAAAACACCTTGAGATTTTTATCTCTGGTTACTGATAATAAAGGTCTCAATCTTTCAATGAGAAATATTTCACTTTCTACTTGCGGAATTGTTCCGAAGATTTATGATTTACTTGATAAAAAGTTACAGTTGACTTTATCTATTTCTTTGCATGCTCCCAATGATAAAATGCGTTCAGAGGTTATGCCGGTTAATAATAAGTATCCTGTTGCGGAACTTATTAAGGCTTGCAGAATATATGCTAAAGAAACATCAAGAAGAATTTCATTTGAATACACAATGATTAAAGACGCGAATGATACTGATGCTTGTGCCTATGAATTAGCCAACCTGTTAAAAGGAATGTTGTGTCATGTTAATCTGATTCCTGTAAATGAAATTAAAGAAAGTGAGCATAAAAGAAGTACAAATGACAGACTTCAACGATTTATGTCTATTTTAAATTCACGAGGAATTAATACTACGATCAGACGCAGTCTTGGCTCGGATATTGATGCATCCTGCGGCCAGCTTCGCAGTAAATATGTTGAAAATTCAGATGTAAAGGAGGGGATTCAGTGAAAATTTCAGCAAAGACAGATGTAGGTGCTGTCAGAACAAACAACCAGGACTTTTGCTTGGCAGGTGAGTTTGACGATGGTGTTACTTGGGCGGTTGTTTGTGACGGAATGGGCGGTACAACAGGAGGTAACATTGCCAGTGAGACGGCAGCAAAGTTGATTTTTAATAAAATTACCAATTCATATTATGTTGGCATGAATGATAATTCTATAAAAATGTTGATGATATCTGCGATTGAAGCTGCTAATGCCACTGTATATTCCCGATCTTGTAATGATGAATTGTTGAAAGGTATGGGAACGACGGTTGTATTAGCAATAATAAAGAATGATTCGCTTTATATTGCTCATGTCGGTGATTCCAGACTTTACATAGTAACTAAAGAAAGCATTACGCAAATGACATCAGATCATTCTGTTGTTCAGATGATGATAGATAACGGTGAAATTTCAGCAGATGAAGCTAAGGATCATCCGAGTAAAAATGTTATAACCCGTGCTTTGGGTGTAGATAGTAATGTTAGAATTGACTACAGTCAGGAAATATATAATGAAGGCGATATTGTTCTTCTTTGCACAGATGGTTTAACTAATTATGTTGATGACAACAGAATTCTCGAAATCTGCAATGCAACTGACAGTTATTCACTTGCCGATCAGCTTGTTGTTACTGCGAATGAAAATGGTGGCGGCGACAATGTAACGGTTGTAACGATTACAGAATAATCGGACGGAGGTAAAAATATGGAGAATTATGTAGGTAAAAGACTTGACGGACGCTACGAAATCAGTGAGATTATCGGCGTTGGCGGTATGGCGGTTGTATACAAGGCTTATGATAATATTGATGACAGAGTTGTTGCTGTGAAGATTCTTAAGGATGAATTTCTTGCCAATGAAGAATTCAGAAGAAGATTTAAGAATGAATCCAAAGCAATCGCAGTTTTGTCTCATCCTAATATTGTCAAGGTTTATGATGTGAGCTACGGCGACAGACTCCAATACATAGTAATGGAATATGTTGAAGGTATAACTCTTAAAGAGTATATTCAGCAGCAAGGCGTTATTAATCACCGTGAAGCTGTTTTCTTTGTTATGCAGATTTTGCGTGCACTTCAGCATGCACACGATAAAGGTATTGTCCATCGTGATATTAAACCTCAAAATATTCTGTTGTTAGAGAATGGTGCGATTAAAGTTACTGATTTCGGTATTGCACGTTTCTCTGCAAGTGAAACCAGAACTATGACAGATTCTACAATCGGATCTGTTCATTATATCAGTCCGGAACAGGCCAGAGGCGATATTACTGATGATAAGGCTGATATTTATTCAGTTGGTGTAATGCTTTATGAGATGCTTACAGGCAGACTGCCTTTTGAGTCTGATAATACTGTATCTGTTGCTATTATGCAGTTACAGAAGGATCCTGTAATGCCTAGAAAAATTAATCCTGAGATTCCCGTTGGTCTTGAACAGATTATTATGAGAGCAATGCAGAAGAATATTAACGACAGATATCAGTCTTCTGCTGAAATGCTTCTTGACCTCGAGGAATTTAAAAGAAATACTTCAGTACGATTTGATTATGATTATTCTAATAATCAGGCTACAAAGTATATTCCAAACGTCAATAATACTGTAAAAACCGTAGTTGAAACGGATGAAGAAGATGAACCTGTTGTAAAAAACAGAACAATTCCGATACTCATTGGAATAATGGTATCACTTATTGTAATACTTGGTGTCGGTTTTGGTTTTTCATATAAGTTCGGTTTATTCGGTGGTAATAAAACTGTTAAAGTTCCTGAATTCGTTGGCAAGGTTTATTCCGAAGAAACTTTTGCCTCTCAATATAATAAGTTTACTTTTGAAGTTACCGAGCAAGTTAATTCTGAAGCAATGCCGAACGAGATTCTTTCTCAGGACCCTGATGCTGGTGTAAAGATTGATCCGGAGAAGACTGTAATAAATCTTGTCATTGCAACAAGCAGTGAAATGGTTGTTGTTCCGGATAAACTTGTTGGTGCTGATTATGTTTCTGTTGTAACCAAGCTTACACAGCAAGGCCTTAAGGTTAAGGAAAAAATTGTTAAAGCTGAGGATTATCCCGAAATTGATGCGGGTACCGTTATTAAAGTAACACCATCAGAAGGTACACGAGTTTCTGTTGATTCTTCTATTACGGTTGAATACGTTTCATATGATGAGAATGAGGTCAAGCTTGTTACTGTTCCTAATGTTGAGGGCTTGACTGAACGAGATGCTAAACTTGTTCTTACTTCCAGTGGTTTTGTTGTTACGTCAGTTTATGAATATAATAATTCTGTAAAAAAAGATTATGTTATTTCAAACACATTCCGTGATTCCAAAATACCTAAAGGTTCATCTGTCACAATTACAGTCAGTCGCGGCGAACTTGTTGAACAGTCAACACAGATTCATATAGCACTTCCGGATACGGGAGATTATGCATCTATCTCAGCAACTCTTGACGGTACAACAATTATTAATGATAATCGTATCCTTGATGGTTCTGATTATGAGTTAACTGTTACCGGCTCCGAGGCGACGTCAGTATTCAAAGCATTTGTTGATGGAAAACTTATATATAAGTGCAACATTAACTTTACAACGACTCCGTGCAATATTTCGAATACGGTAACTTATACATTTGAAACAACGACGGAGCCTATTGAAGAGGATACTACTATTCAGATTTCGCATATGCCTAATGTAATCGGATATGGTATTGATGAGGCAAAAGCTAAGCTGGAAGCAGCAGGCTTTACCAATTATACTGTAAGTGGTACCGGCACTAAGGTTGTCAGTCAGTATCCGTTTGCGGGTTCTTATCCGTCACAAATGAGTATTACTTTGTATCTTGGTGAAGAAAATTGATTTTAAACGGTAGAATTGTAAAAGGAATAGGCGGTTTCTATTATGTGGAAACCGCTGAAGGTATATTTGAGTGCAAGGCACGAGGGATTTTTCGTAAAGAAAAGATTACTCCGCTTGTTGGTGATAATGTTGAGATAACAGTTGATGACAATGGCAAAAACTCTATCGACAGCATTACTGAACGTAAAAATTTCTTTAACAGACCGCCAATATCAAATGTAGATAATTTAGTTATTGTTGCGTCTACTTGCGAACCAAGGCCTAACACTATCATTATTGATCGCTTGACTGCTGTTGCTATTCATAAGAATGTTAGTCCTATAATAGTTTTTACTAAAGACGACCTTCATAGGGCAGAAGAATATGTTGATATATATTCTTCAACAGGTATTGATACTTTTGTCGTATCAAATACAAGCGGTGAGGGTATAGATAAAGTTAAAGAGATACTTTGTGGCGGTATAAGCGTATTTACGGGAAATTCAGGTGTCGGTAAATCATCGCTCTTGAATTGTATGTTTCCCGATTTTAAACTTGAAACCGGTGAAATCAGTAGAAAGCTTGGCAGAGGAAGACATACTACTCGTCACGTTGAATTGTTTAAAGTTGAGAACGGATATATTGCTGATACACCTGGTTTTTCTTCACTGGATTTTGAAACGAATGATATAATTCGAAAAGAAGAACTTGAGGATTGTTTTCCGGAGTTTTCAGATTATCTGGGTCAGTGCAAATTTACCTCTTGTTCCCATATTAATGATAAGGGTTGTCGGATTGTACAGGCTCTTAATGATGGTTTGATTAACAAATCCAGGCACGAAAGCTATGTTACTTTGTATAATGAAGTCAAGGATATTAAAGATTGGCAGTTGTAACAAAAAATTAACACCACCATAGTATAGTATTAAAAACTATGGTGGTGTTTTTATGAAGAGAAACAGATGCTGTTCTAACAGGTTCGGTCTTTATTTCACAGCTTTTGGTCTTGGAATGTTGATTTCTTTAATGTGTCCTAAAACTGTAACGGTAGCTGTTCTTTCATTATTGATTGTTATTTTAGGCATCATCGTAGCAAAATGAATGGGGGATTATGATGAAAGTAGTTATGTTGGAGACTCCAAAGGCACTCAGGGGATTGTTACGACTTTTGTTTGGAATTAAAAAAGAGGAAATTACATAATTAATGCCGCCAACAGGCGGCATTTCCTTTTTCTTTTCCTTGCAATAATTCATTAATTATGTTAAAATAACTTAAATATGTTTAACAGGTGAAATTATGTATAAAGATAAATTGAGATTCAATTCAAATGGTAAGTTTACGATTATGCAGGTAAGTGATGCTCAGGACATGCACATACCTCGTCGTGCAATGTTTAAAATGCTGAATAAGTTATATGATGAGATTAACCCTGACTTGATTGTTCTTACCGGTGATAACATTCTTGGTAATCATATAAACGATGCTTTTGTTGGTAATCATCAGTTTGTGAAGTCAAAAGAAGGCACCTTAAAACGAATGAAAAAAGCGCTTGGATATCTTCTGAATCCGATCGAAAAGAGAAAAATACCATTTGCTTTTGTTTACGGAAATCATGATGACAGAAACTGTATATCAAAAGATGAGCAAGCCGAGATTTATGGCGGATATAATTATTGCGTACCGTACAATCTTGATAATAAAGATATCGATTGCGATACATATAATGTCCTGGTCTATGCATCTGACTCGGATAAGATGATTTATAATATCTGGATGATTGACTCTGCAGGGTATGATAAAGAAACTGATACATGTTTTGAGTATGTAAAACCTGAAGCGATTAAATGGTACGAACAAAAAAGCAAGGAGCTTGAAATAGAAACCGGAGCTCCCGTAATGTCGCTTATGTTTCAGCATATTCCTGTACCGCAGACAAAAAATCTTTTTGTTGAGTGTAATGCAGATGATAAGGGTGCTGTCAAAACAAGGAGCGGTAAGTTTTATCGTCTTGATCCTGAAAAAGCAAACGGATATGCGTTTGAATATGCTGAAACAACATCAGAGGATTTCGGACAGCTTGATGCAATCAGACGACGTAATGATGTCTGCGCACTTGTTTTCGGTCATGATCATATTAACTGTTTTACTGCTGAGATTGACGGCGTTAATATAGTTCAGTCACCCGGTGCTTCATTCAGAAGCTACGGAAATATGGTGACCCGAGGTATCCGTGTTTTTGAAATTGATGAAAGTGACACTTCTACTTTCAGAACTTACACTAAAGGTTACTTTGATTTATACGGCAAAAACTTCATTTCAGTATTGAGATATATTTTTAATGCTGATGAATATGAGAAAATAAAAGCAATAATGATCGCGCTTTCATCCGTTATTGGTGCCGGATTAATTGCTTATATAATTTCCATATTTCATTTATTCACTCGATTTGTTTATTGATTAGGAGTTAATGATGGAAAAAATAGCAAGTTTTGTAACAAAAAAACCAAAGTTAATAATCCTTGTTGCAATTATATTACTTATACCAAGCTTTTTCGGATATATCTTTACGGAAGTTAATTATGATATTCTCTCGTATCTTCCGGATAAGCTTGATTCTGTAAAAGGTCAACAGGTTTTAAGCGAAACTTATGATGTAGATTCAACAACAATGGTTATTGTTGAAAATATGCAACCAAGACGGGTAGTCGAACTGAAAGAAATAATTTCTGGCGTTGAAAATGTCGCTTCAGTTTTATGGTCTGATGATGTTATTGATACAAGTATACCATCAGCTATTTTACCTGACGAACTTCATAATGTGTTTTACAGTCAGGATGGCTCATATACAATGATGTTTGTTCAGTTTGATAGTGACTGCTCATCAAAAGATACGATTGAAGCTATAAATGAAATTAAGAGAGTGACACGCAATCAGTGCTTACTCAGCGGTCTCACACCTATTAATGCTGATACTCGTGAACTGACAAATGTAGAATTACCGATATATATAGCTCTTGCTGTAATAATGGTTCTTATAATAATGTTTGTTACAACGGAATCTTATTTACTTCCGATCATCCTGATGTCTGTTCTCGGAATGTCAGTTCTTTATAATATGGGTACTAACTGGTTAGTTGGTGGTATCTCGTACATCACACAGTGTATTGCAGCGATTCTCCAACTGGCGGTTACAATGGACTATTCGATTTTTCTTGTTAACAGATTTAATGAAGAAAAATTGACTTCAGAAAATAACGAAGAGGCAATGAAACGTGCACTTTTGGCATCAGTTTCT
Source organism: Acutalibacteraceae bacterium (assembly GCA_045648745.1). Classification (GTDB taxonomy): domain Bacteria; phylum Bacillota; class Clostridia; order Oscillospirales; family Acutalibacteraceae; genus CAG-488. The sequence goes on from JAZROM010000045.1 coordinate 16,097, forward strand.
TCACTTGCAGGAAGTTCTTTGACCACTGTGTTCGGTTTCCTTGCTCTTTGCTTTATGCAGCTTTCACTTGGATTCAACATAGGCATAGTTATGGCCAAGGGTGTTGTTCTTGGCGTTATTGCCGTTGTTATGATCTTACCGTCATTTTTGCTTGTGTTTGATAAATCGATAAACAAGCGCAAACATAAGACTTTTACACCAAATTTCAGCAAGTTAATCGATTTTAACATTAAAAATAAAAAGAAGTTTACAGTTTTGATGCTCATTTTGTTCATACCTGCTCTTCTTCTTTCTGCGAATGTTAAAAAGTACTACAACATCACGTCAACCTTACCGGATGATCTCGATTCGGTTGTTGCTCTTGATACGTTGAAGGAAGAATTCAATATGACAACATCACATTTTATTGTTGTTAATGATGAAATTTCAGCAGAAAAACTGATAGAAATGGAAAATCGCATTTCGCTTCTTGATGGCATCACTTCGATGCTTGCTTACAACCAATTTATTGGTTCATCAATTCCCGATTCAATAATTCCGGATGATATAGCACAGCTTGTGAAGCAGGGCGGATATCAGATTATGCTTGTTAATTCAGAGTATGAAGCTGCAACTGACCCTGCAAACAAACAGGTTGAGTCAATGTATTCTATTCTTAAAGAATATGATCCTGAAGGTTATATAACAGGTGAGGGTGCTATGTACAGTGATATGGTTGGTATAGCGAATGAAGATTTCACTATAACGAGTATTATTTCAATGGCAGCCATCTTTGTTCTTATTGCAATTGTATTCAAATCTTATACGATTCCGATTATTTTGATTGCTTCGATTGAATTTGCGATATTCATTAATCAGTCGATATCGACCATTATGGGGACTGAAATTTCCTTTATTGCACCTACAGTTATATCGTGTGTTCAGTTGGGCGCAACTGTTGACTATGCAATCTTGTTGACGTCAAGGTATAAAGAAGAACTTTCAAACGGTTTTGACAGAGTTGCGGCGATGAAAAAAGCTGCAAGTGAATCTCTGCATTCTGTTTTCCAAAGTGCAACGATCTTCTTCTTTGTAACACTTGGTGTTTATATTGTTTCAAGTATCTCAATTGTTAAAGAGATCTGTGCTTTGTTGGCTCGCGGCTCTGTAATCAGTGCTATAGTTATAGCTTTTGTTCTTACACCTTTGCTGCTTATGAGTGAAAAATTTATTGCCAGAGGAACTAAAGATTGGAGATTTGTTAAAAATATTCCGATAAGCAAACCTTTTGCAGTTACACCCGAAGACAAAATTGAAACCGTAATTGATGATTTAGTTTTCACTTCCGATTCATATACACAATTTGAATTTACTGACACGGAAGAATGAAAGGATTTTTCTTATGAATAAAATTAAAAGATTGATTGCTTTATTGTTAGCGGTAGTTATGCTTTCTTTATGTGCTTGTTCAAGCAAGATCGACAATTATGATAACAATGAAGATGAAAAACAGCAGGTTAAATATACTACACCGGCTGGTCTTGTAAAAAAGACAGAAACTGTATATGTAAATCTTGATAATTCAGGTAACGTTACACAGACAATTGTCAGTGACTGGATTCATACAACCCAATCACAGGTTTATGTAAATGATATTACCAATCTTTCTCAGATCGAAAATATAAAAGATGATTCAATACCTGATGTAAGTGGGCAGAATCTTCGTTGGTATATGGATACCACTGATCTATATTATCAGGGCAAAACCGATGCAGAAGTACCGCTTAAATTTCAATTGACATACACACTTGACGGTATACCTGTAAGTGCTCAGGAAATTGCGGGTAAATCAGGTCATATCGAAATAATGATCAAAATGATCAATACCGATGATTATACTGTAAAAGTTAACGGCAAGGATATGATCATGTATAACCCGATGCTTGTTGTCGGCGGATTGTCTTTAAACGAAGCGAAGTTCCAGAACATCAGCGTTAAAAACGGTAAGACAATCGGTAACGGTAATTCGCAATTGGTTGTACTTGCAGGTTTCCCGGGAATCAATGAGAGTCTCGGACTTACTGAGATTTCTCAGAGTGCTAATTCTGAAATGCGGTATTCTTTTGATGATACTTTCGTTGTTTCCGCTGATGCTGTCGATTTTGAAATCGGTAACTTTATGTTTGCTGCATTACCGATTGATTCATTGGATATCGGCCTTAACAGTATTTCAACTTCAATGGACGATGTTCGTGAAAATCTTTCAAAATTACAGAGTGTTCAGCAAAGCTTGCAAAGAATAGATGCTGATAAATTACTTGACACATTGACTTCAAATCCGAATAAACTTAATGAGTTAAGCAGTCTGGTTGGTCAAGCAGCAACTCTTTATGAAGAGAACAAAGCGTTGCTGGATGTTTTGAATAATTTTGCAACTCCTCAGAATATGCAGACTATTCAGTTCCTGACAGACTATATCTCAAGCGCTGACTTTGCAGGTCTTGAGGATGCACTTAAGGTTCTTAACAGTTTCTTTGGTGATGAAGAAAGCTCTGCAAAAATTCAGCAAGGTTTAGCTCTGCTTGAACAAATGTCCAAAGATTTAAGTGATCCTGAGGTTCAGAAAGCTGTCAGAAATCTTCCGCAGACAGTTGCTACTCTTCAGGCTTTACAGAAGGCTGTGGATGAAAATAAGGATATGATTGCTGCACTGCAGACTCTTGCAGAAAGTGATGTACTTACTTCAATTGAATCTGCTTTAGCCGGAGTTGAAGGTTCATTTGCAGTAGGTAGTTTGTCTCAGTTTGCAACCATAACCGGTGATGCTGATGAAATTACAGCAAAAATGACTGCTTGGATTGAACTCGGTAAGCGGTATACAATCTTTACTAAAAAAGCAGAAAATATGAGTTCCAGTGTTATATTTGTTTATAAAGTTGACAGTCTTAAGTCTACGGATCTAGTTGAAACTAACTCTAACACAGAACCTGAAGTTGAAGAAAGCACAGGTCTTAAGGCTTTCTTTAAAAAGTTTTTTGAATAATTGTGAGTGATCAGATGTATTGTAGAGTTTCAGTAATTATACCTGTTTACAATTGTGAAAAATATCTTAAACGAGCAATTGAATCTGTTGTCAATCAGGATAATTTCTGCCTTGATGAACTTATTCTGGTTGATGATGGATCAACTGATAGTTCAGGATCAATTTGTGATTTATACAGTGAAACTTATTCTAATGTTAAGACTATTCATCAGGCTAATGCCGGTGTCTCAGCTGCACGAAATGCCGGAATTGAAGCTTCAGATGGTGAGTGGATATTTTTTCTCGACAGTGATGATTATCTTCTTAATGGTGCAATGAATAAATTACTGAAATATTCTGACGCTGATTTAATTTCAGGTGGTTATGATTCAAACAAATCTTCTGAACTTAATTTTTCAAAACTTTTCGATGAAGGAATAGTGGAAATCGATTTAATTAAGAAATATATCGATGATATTCTTGTAACTAAAAAAACTTTTTTTAATTGCTGGGCCAGACTCTATAAAAAACGCATAATTGATGACATGGGTATTGAGTTTCCCGTTAATGTGAAGGTTGCTGAAGATATGGTATTTGTTTATACATATCTCAAGCATTGTCATAAGTTAGCTTTTTTACATGAACCTATATATTTCTATTACATTAATGCAGATAATACAACATCGGTGATACCAAAAGCATTTGATATTGATCTGTATATATATCAATGGCATAAAAAATTTTTTTCGGCAAACATTGATTGTTTAAATAAATTAGATTATATATTTGTTCAAAGATCTTTTAACTCAATCAAAACAGCTGCATATTATCTGCCTTTTCATAAATCAATATCTTATATCAAAACGATATTAAGTGATATTGATTTTTACAGATGCTACAGCAAAAATCAGATGACTTTAAATTACACACCTGATAAACTATTGGATAAATTTATCAGAATCAAAAATCCTTATCTTATATATTTCACTGTATTTTACAGTAAAATTAAATCTAAAATCTATAAATTGATTTCAGGTGATAAAAATGATAAAACTACCTAAACTCGATTGGTTTATGGGTATGCTTAAATTTCGTGGAGACGGTAATATTTTTTCAGGTTCAGCGGGTTGCGATCCTTCATTCGGAAATGATGAATCAAGATCATTTCGATATAGAGTCTGGATAGAAAAGATTGATGATGAGTTTAAATTAAAGGCAGCTTATTATTACGGTCTTTATAATTATGATGCAACCGACAAATCAATTATAACTGAAGAAATTTATAATGCTGATGAAAACGGTATTGTTGAGGCACAGAATTGGCTTCAGTCAGCAAAAAATCAAGCAATAGAAAAATTCAACAGCTACAAATAAATAAGGAGTAAAAATTATGGTTGAACTTAAAACAAGATGGACAGACAGTATTGATTATGATTGTCCGTTACCTGAATATCCGAGACCGCAGCTTGTTAGAAATGATTGGCAGAATCTGAATGGCAGATACGAGTATGCCATTACAGGACTTTCAGAGAATTTCCCTGAAAAATATGACGGCGAAATCATTGTTCCGTTTGCACCTGAATGTTATTTGTCCGGTGTGTGTAAAACCATTGAGCCTGATAACTATTTGTGGTACAGAAAAAAATTCATATTGAATGATTCTTTTACAGGAAAGAATACTATTCTTCATTTTGGTGCCGTTGACTGGAGATGTAAAGTTTTTATCAACACTCAACTTGCGATTGAACATCAGGGCGGTTATACTCCGTTTTCTGTTGATATTACTCCTTACCTTGTCGACGGCGAAAATGAGTTGATCGTACAGGTATATGACCCGACTGAAACTAATTGGCAGGACAGAGGTAAGCAGGTTAGGAAAAGCGTCGGTTTCTGGTATACTGCAACAAGCGGTATCTGGCAGACGGTATGGCTTGAGCCTGTTGGTGACATTTATGTTAAGAACATTAAACTGACACCTGATATTGATACGGGTGTAATTAATGTAACTACAACCTTTGACGGTGAGGCAACAGTAAAAGCAATTGTCAAAGACGGAGAAAACATAATTTTTGCCGGTGAAATCGAAAGAGAAAAAGCTGATATTAAAATCAAAAACTTAAAGCTCTGGAGCCCGGAAGATCCCTTCCTTTATGATATTGCTATTGCTCTTTGTGATGAAAACGGTACAATACTCGATGCGGTTTCAAGTTACTTCGGAATGAGAAAGTTCAGTATCGGTTATGATGATAAAGC
>JAZROM010000046.1:0-2503 GCA_045648745.1 Acutalibacteraceae bacterium
CCCATAAGAAGATTATGACCGTCAACATCCGTTACATCATAGCCTGCTGAGGTGAGAGCAAGAATAACTCTTGAATTGTCGGTTGATTTTGCTCTATGGAGTTGTTCTTTATCATTGATATTGTCGTTTACATATTCAACAACATTTTCGTAATAGCCATCGGGACAACCGTAACCTGAACGGGTAAGGTCAATTATCATCCATTCGCCGCCGGTTGAACCGACAGAAGGCGTGCCGAGAGAATTTATGTATGTACCCGTTGCTTCATAAATTGCCTTGTGGTCTGCATCCGAAGCATCTGCAAGCAAGGTTGCGAAAGAATTTTCTGCATCGGTGAGAACGGAATAGTTTTCAACAAGCGTTTTCTGTGAATCGGTGAGTGCATCATACGCCTCACGGGCAACATTAATCTTTTTATAATTAAAAACAGTCACTGTACCGATTGAAGAAATCAGTTCTTCAACTGCATTTGCAGCATTCCTGTCGGCTTCAAGTTCATCAATCAATGCATCATAAACTTCCTGAGCTTCTTCAAGGTCAGCAAAATTGAAAACAAGTTCTTTTTCCGAATCGGTAAGTGCATTGTAAAGCTCCCATGCAAGGTTGATAGCATCTCCGCTTTCTGCCGTTACCTCTCCGATATCGTCAATAGCAATAATAACTTCAATTATCTGTTCAGTCATAACAACCGGCTTTATAACCCAGTTGCCGGGTTTGTTGTAAGCATTATCAAGACCGAGTATCAGATAGAATTCGCTGTAAGAATTCTTATCATCATCCTCATATCCGAATCCGTAGCCTACACCTGAATCATCACCGAAATCCCAATAATCCTCGTTATCGGCAGAATCCTCAATGAGGTAATTTACACCGTTGACATTCCAGCCGACAATATCGCTGTCATCATAGTAATCGATATATACAATATAATTATCGTACTCATCGGAGGTAAAAGAATAGGTTGTTACATCGCCCTCTGCAACATTGTTATCAAAGTATTCGTTTTCATTTTCAAAATTAAAATTAATAATACCTGCATCATAAATCGAACCGTCAAGGTCAGTAAAATCAAATGTGAAGTTGAGGTCAGGTTCACCCTTAACGTTTATTTTTGCAAGTGCGGGAGCAGAAACAACGTCTTTGGGATTTTCAGCCCCGTAACCGCCGTCTGTCCAGAGATACCAAGTGCCGGGGTAAGAAAATTGAACTTTTACCATACCGTTTTCGTCGGCAAAAAGCTCACCTGCAGGCGAACCGTAAGAAGTTCCGCAATAAACAACAGAATAAGGTTCGGCAACAAATGCCGCAGCTCCACCGTTCATCCAGTCTGAATAACTGCGGACAAGACCGAGCTCGATTTCTTCGTTCACAGTTGCTGTATATGCATGATTGAGATTTCCTTCCTTATCGGTAAAGTAACGGAATCCCGTTGCGCTGTCGCCCCAGAATGCCCAGCTTGTGTAGTGAGCAATATTCAGAAAGTCACCGTCGTTGAGAACAATTCGGTCTGCCGTAAGTCCCCAACCGTCAACTGCGGGATATGCGCCGTTAAGGTCATAGCGGAGATTTTCATCGGAGAAACCGAAAAGTCCGCCTGCAAAATAAATGCTTCCTGCACTTCCGCTGACGTATACGTCAGACCAATCGAGTCCGAGGATTACTTCGTGAACATAAATATAAAGATGAAGTGCGGTGAGTTCGGGAACATTGTCACCGTCTGCATCGTATGCATATCCGTCAAGATAATAATCGCCGAGATCAATCTCTGCAAGTTCATCAAGAGTCACGGGATAAAATGCCATGGGATTGCCGTCTGTGTTAGTGATAAACTGCTTGTCATCGCTGATGGAAATATATACTGTATCATCGGGTTCGATTGCCGATATTGTTAAGGGTATTGCGGTTAAAATCATCGCAAGAGCAATGAATATGCTGATAATCTTTTTAGTCATTACCGTTCGTCTCCTTTTTGAAAGCTGTCTGTTGTTTTTTCTTCTTTTTATTTTTGGGGGGCATTATCTTCGGTTCTTTTAAACCTGCCGTCTCCAAAGCTCTCGGCCACGGACCCAAAAAGGCTTTGATGCGTGATAAAGTCACCACATCAAAATCATCCTTTTTCGGAAGTCTGCCAAGCTCCTTGTTTTTTTCTCGCAGTTGCTCAATTGCCCACTGCTTCTTTTCCTCAGTTATCACATTTTCACCTCACAAAAAAACAAAACTCTTTCAACCGGAAACAGGTCGAAAGAGTACAACAGACATATCAAAAGGTTGGCAACACGGCATTGTTATTACTGTTAAACAGTCAGCGGACACTATGATTTTTAGGTAATAAAAAAAGAATGCACGATTTCAAATGCCTTATCAGCTTTTGAATAATCGGTTGCACTCTTCTCACCAAAGTTGTGTTTTAACCTAAAAAAGACACGGCAGGTGTTCTGACTTTATAAAGCATAAACTCTGCTTCAAATACAGTAATGGCGGTTGTTCAGGATTCGAACCTGAT
>JAZROM010000047.1:0-2249 GCA_045648745.1 Acutalibacteraceae bacterium
CCCCGTAGCACGTAACGGCGTTCTCTTCCCCCGTAAGGTTAATGACGAATTCCTGCTTCTTATCCGTCCCTGCGACAGAGGCCACACCCCCTACGGTGACATTTTCTTAAGCCACAGTAAGGACCTTACATACTGGGGCAAGCACCGCTTTGTTATGAAGCCCGAAAAGAACTGGGAAATGACAAAGGTAGGAGCAGGTCCCACTCCCATCGAAACTGATGAAGGCTGGCTTATGTTCTACCACGGTGTGCTTACCTCCTGCAACGGCTTTACATACTCAATGGGAGCCGCAATTCTTGATAAGGATGAGCCCTGGAAGGTTCTTCATCGTGCAGACTGCTTCCTTCTTGCTCCCCACGAGCTTTATGAGTGCGTAGGCGATGTTCCCAATGTTGTTTTCCCCTGCGCGGCACTTGCAGACAGCGAAAGCGGAAAGATTGCAATCTACTACGGCGGTGCGGATACCGTTGTTGCCCTTGCATTCACAACAGTTGATGAAGTTGTTGATTTCATTAAAAAGAATGATTTGATTAAATAAAAAATTATGGTGTACCGAAAAAACTCGGTACACCATTTTTTTATGTTTTATTTTGTTTTAACTTTGTAGCACTTGATTTCGAAGGGCTTGATTTCGAAGTTCATTGTCTTGCCGTTTGCGATATCAGCAGCAACATCTTCTCTTTCAAGAAGGTTACATTCTGCAACGCTTGCGATTTCAGCAAAGAAGTCAACCTTAACAGCTGCTCTTCTGCCTGCCTTTTCAACAAAACGAACGATATAAGCATCTTCGTCTTCACACTTCTTAACAGCTTCAAGAGTAACATTCTTGCCGTCAACTGCGATGAATGATGCGCTCTCTGCACCCTTTGCATCCGCTGCAAGTTCAACGGGAAGCATGGGATTATTGATTTCAAGACCTCTTACGAGAGTCTCTGCATCCTTCCAGCTGCCTGCATGGGGATAGAGTGAATATGTGAAGTAATGGTCGCCTCTGTCTGACTTCGGGTCGGGATTCATGGGAGCCTTGAGAAGAGTGATAATCATTCTCTGCTCGTTAACCTCGTAGCCGTACTTGCAGTCATTGAGGATTGAAAGACCGTAATCATCTTCTGACATATCGATGAAGTTATGAGCCGAAACTTCAAACTTAGCCTTATCATAAGGATTATGGCGGTAGTTGGAGCTTTCGATTGTTGCATAAGCAATATCTCTTGTGAACTTCTGAGCCTTGATATCAACGTCAAAACCAACCTTGAGGAGTTTCTCCTGCTCATGCCAGCTGATGAATGTATCGAAATCAATTCTGTCAAGCTCATTATAAAGAATGATGTTCTGCTTGAGAGTTGACTTAAGAATGTTCTTTGTGATTGTTACGCAGGTGAATACGTCACCGCTTACAACAGATTCAACCTTGCCTGCTTCTGTATCGAATTCACGGTCTGTGTATGTTGCAACGATATCCCATGCATCGTACTTGCCGGGAAGGTCTTCATAAATGCGGAATACGTTACCCTTGCCTTCAAGAACTTCTCTGTTGTTCTTCTTATCGAAGATTGAAACAAGCTCTGCAGCTGCGTCAAACTTGAGGCTGAAGAAGTCGTTTTCGATATCTGCGCAGTCAACAGCCTTTGCTTCTGCAACAGCAGCATCCTTAGTGTAGTATACTTTATAACCTACAGCGGGAACATCCTTTGCAACGAAAACAAGAACCTTTGTGCCGTCAAGCTTTGTGTAAGCCTGAACGGGAACTTTGTTGCCCTCTGCGTCAAAGATTTCAACATCCTTATAGGGAAGCTCAACCTTTGATGTTGCTGCAACGCCGAGTGAATTGAAGAGTGCGAAGGGCTTACCGTACTTATCGCCTGCACCGATGTTGCCTGCGATTGCATTGAGAGCGCCGTCACGTACTTCTTCACCGATCTTGATGATATCATCGTAAATTGCACAGAGATCGCCGAAAACTTCGGTGATATGTGAGCCGGGAAGTGAATCGTGGAACTGGTTTGTGAGAATCATCTGCCAGCCTTCGTTGAGCTTTTCGAGAGGATACTCATAGCCGTAGCCCATTGCGATTGATGCAAAAATTTCTGCCTGACGGTAGAGATTTTCGCTGTATCTGTTAAGCTTCTTGAGGAGAGCCTTTGTTGTGTGAACACCTCTGTGCTCTTCAAGATAAAGCTCGTCTTAAGTCGGATCGTAGCCATGTCGTTCTGTGAGCCAAGGAGTTGAAAATGAAAATTGTGTTCCTA
>JAZROM010000048.1:0-25087 GCA_045648745.1 Acutalibacteraceae bacterium
ATAGTTTTCAAGCTCGAGGTCAACCTGTGTACATTTGTAGAAACGGCTGTAGTCGTCAGCTGTCTTATCAACTTCACCGTCTGCCTTCTTCTCTCCTTCGCCCTCTTCTTCTGCGCCTTCTGATGTTGAAGCCACATCAACATAAGCACTTTCACCCGGCTTGAGACCAAGCTGCGAAACTTTCATAGCAAGGATTTTTTCCTTCTCGTTTGAAAGCTTGATAATCTCACGGTTGAGGTTGCCGACTTCATTAAGAAGCTCTTCCTGGTCAACAAGTGTCTTGCGTACACGGATGTACTTTCTGACGAGTACAACCACAAGAATAACCGCTGCCACAAGAACTGCAACCGTAGCAACAACTGCAAGAATCGCAAGAATCCAGTCAACTGCAGTAAAGTCACCTGACCAGGACTTGAAGATCGCTACATACTCGGGAACATTGAAGATATTGGCAATACCGAGACCGATACCCTTGAAGATGCCCCATACACCTTTTATAAAAAACTGATTTAAGAATTCTGCAATGAATTTTGTTACTGTCATTTTCCAGCCACCCTTTAAAACTTAATAAACTTTATGCCTTATGTTTATATTTATCAGGAACAGTGAATGTTTTGAGAAGAAATTATTCAGCAGAGCCGTCGCCTGACTCAGCCTTCTGCTTAGCAGCCTGCTCAGCGAGGTATTCCTCGATAGCGCGTTTCTTTGTTTCTTCGTCAATATCCTGAGCTTTTGCTTCCATAAACATTGCAATAAGCTTATAAATCTGCCAGATAAAGAAGAGGGCAAGCGGAATAATGATACAAACCATAAAGCCCGTTCTTGACTGAAGGAAGTTAAGTGCCATACCGAAGTTAGAGATCATAAGGCCTTCCTTATAGTTGCCGTTTTCATCCACACCCGAATTTACCTGCTTAGCGATAACTTCGTCGGGAAGAACAAGAGTATTATCTTCTGCATCGATACCGTCACCCTTTGTAGCAAAGGCACGGATAGTGTTGTCCTTGTTGTATTCAATGTCGATGATACGGTGAGTATTGAAGCCACGGACACTTCTGCCGTCAGCATCAGTAAGAACAGTTGAATAAGTGATAACATCACCGGGCTTGAGGTCATTTACATTTTTAACCTCTCTTGAGATAATCAGGTCACCGCTTTTGAATGTCGGTGCCATTGAATCTGACTGAATCGAGAACGGAGTATATCCGAAGACATTACCGATACCTGCTTCGGAATTCTTTGATGTGAAGGTCATAACTGTTATGACAATCGCGATTACAAGAATCAGAATAAGAAGGATGTCGGAGATAACTCCGATTATTTTTTTACCGTTGTTTTTCATTTTTTACACTCACTCCTGGTTTTATTTGACTTAAAGGTCATTTGCAGAAACCGGTTTCAATTTCTGCAAATCGCCTTTAAGGCGGTTCTGGTTTTATTCGGGTGGCGGGTTTACGCCACCCGGAAAGTGTGACGGAATATCCGCAGAGCAGAGCATCTGCCCTGCGGAAAAGTTAAATGAGCTTAAACTTATACAAGTGTAAGTACAAGGTTGAAGCCGATTGTTGCACCTGCTACAGAGTTTTCACAGTCAACGTCGTTACCTTCCATCCAGAGGTATACACGAACACGGTTGATACCTGCTTCTGCATTGAAGAATGCGTTTGTTGACTTGTTCGCATCTGTTGCACGAACACCCATAGCAGCCTCTGCCAAGTGACCTGCAGTGATGATGTTGTTGCCCTTACCTGAGGGAAGCTGGTTCTGGAGTTCTGCAATAAGGTATACGTCAGGAGCTACTTCACCGTCTGCATAACCTGATGCGTCTGTGTGGTTTGTTGAGTAAGGCTCATACATAACAACACGCTGCTGGTAAGAATCTTTGGGAACAGTAGCAAGAATCTCGTCTGCCTCTGCCTTCGGATTAACTACACCACAGTTAACGAGAGCAACTCTCATTGCTGAAGGAACATCCTCGTTATCTGCGCAAGTTACTGTTGTCTCGTTCCAGTAAATCTTCTGTGCTTCAGATACCTTTACAAAGATATCAAAAGCAACATAGCCGCTTGCTGTGTCTGCTGCCACTCTGGTAGCAGAGATTCTGCCTGCATCGTTAATAGATGCTGAGTAGAATACCGGCAAGCTGTTTAAAACCTGAAGTTTTGAAGATGAGGGAGCAAGGAGTTCAGGGAAGTTATTCTGGTTATTGTCATAAGCTGCCCAACGAGCTGTTGTCTCGCCCTTAAGATCTTCTGCTGTAAGTGTTGTTGTGAATGCGCTTGTGTTAGCTGAAAGCTGAACACCGTCCGGAGAAGTGATGTTGAGTTCCATTGTCTCAACTTCAACTCTCTTAGCCATTGAGAACCATGCAAATGTTGATGATGTCAACACGATAGCTGACACAAGAAGCATAGCAATAGCTGAAATGAACGTACGTCTTCTTAATGTGTTTTTCATTTTGTCTTTACCTCCATAAAGATTTTATGCTTTAGCGACCGTTAACGCGTCGCCAAACGCACAAGTGATACTAATTGATGTTCCATTTCACCGGGAGTATCACGATTTTCCCGGTAACCCGGTTTGCAAGATTGCTCTCCAAATTTCAGCTGAATATTACCTTCCGACCGAGTACTTCCCGGAGTAACTGAAACACGAATTAGAAGTAAGTAAATTTTTGGAATTATACCAATGTGAATACGAGATTTGCAGAAATGAGCTGGCTCTGAAGTTCATCAGTACAGTCAGCATCCTGGCCTTCCATCCAGATATAAACTCTGATACGGTTTACGCCTTCTGTGATGTTGATAACTGAATCTTCAGCACCTGTGTCAACTGCACAGTCGTAAGCAGATGCAACTGTGATCTCACCTGCTGCTGACTGAGGTACTGAATATGTACCTTCTGCAAGTTCAGCACTTACACCTGTACTTGCGATAGGTGTTGTGTTACGTGCATCAGCATTGGTAGCGAAAATGACTGCTTCTGAACCTGAAGTAGCCGCTGCGGGTGTAGCACCCTTTGTTACAGTTCCGCAGTTAACGAAACCGATACGCATAGCGTTAGCTGCTTCTGCAATAGCTGTTGTACCGTCAGACTCATCATTCTTAACTTCGATAGTTGAGCTGCCGATCTTAAGCTGACCGTCTGATTCACCAACGTAATCAACGAAAACGTCGAAAACATAGTAGCCTGCTCTCTTAGAGCCTGCAGGTGTTTCTGCACCTGACTTGCCATAGATTGTCAAACCGTCTGCAGATGATGTTGCAAAGCTTTCAAGAGTATCTGTACCCTTATCAACACCGCCTGTGAAGAATGCCGGAAGAGCATCAAGGCTGAAGTCTGATGATGCAGGTTCGATCATAGCGGGGAAGAAGTTATAATCCTCTGTCGGAGCCTGGAAGCCTGAAGTAGCTGTACCGTTAAGGTCTTCAAATGTAAGCTCGTCTGTGAATGTTGTAGCATTAGCAGAAATCTGAATGCCTTCGCCCTGCTTTGTAACCTTAAGATCAAGGTTGCTTGCCATAGCGCTTCTGCCCAATGTGAACCATGCGAAAGAAGCAGTTGTTATTACGATAGCTGAAAGAAGAAGCATCGCAATCGCAGCCATAAATGTGCGGTTTTTCTGATTCTTTTTAAACATTGTCTTCTCTTTACCTCCTTCTAGATTTTATGTACGGTGTTTGAACCGTCATAATATATATCTCAAATGTGTCTTCCTCCTGAAGACAAAACCGAGAGGGATGTGATTTTACTGCTCTTCAGATGATCCGTCACCGTCATCCAAGGGGTCGCACCAAAAACTCATCGACATCTTGATTTCGCCATCCAGAATTTTATCAACACATTCAGGATCCCAACCTTCGAGCCAGATAACAACTGTATACTTATCAACCGCATTGACTGGGAAAAGCTCGAAGTTCTCTTCCATAACCTTTGTGTTTGTCACAAAGTTCTTGTCAACCGTGTACTGGATAATGCCTCTGTCGTCTTTGTTCTCCTCGAGCTTATCCGTTGTACCCTTCTGCGGTTTAGCATAGATTGTAGGCTCACCATTACGGAAGACCATAACACGCATTGCTTCATCGGCACCGAGTGCAACAGAATCAATAAGAATCTTTGCATTGTACCTGACATCTGCCTCACCTGCGTTCTTAACATAGAACGTGTAGGCAAGGAACTCTTCACCGTTTGAACGGTTGTGAGAACCGTCGATGCTGTCGATGTCATCGGGAAGCCATTCGTATGTACAGTCGGCCATGTTTTCGCATTTTTCACCGGTAAGGAAACGTGTCGGGTTTTCGAATCCCGGAGTTTCCGAAAGAGTAATACCGATGTTGAATGCATCTTTATCCATTGTAACCGTAAAGTCACCTGCTTTGTTCACATAAGATGAGCAAGCGAACATTATGGAAAGGAAAAGCAAAAGTATAACCAGAATGATTGCAAGAATTCGGATCAACGCTTCTCTTTTTTTAACTTTTTTAGATTCGGTTCTTACACCGTAGCGATCCATCTGGCCGTTTGCCTGCATCGCGTTGTCTGCAGGTGCCTGATCTTTTTTCTTCTTCGCCAAGCTGATCCTCCTCCTTTAATTGATTTGCTTATCTTTAACAAACTCTCCGAAGTACGGACCGCTGAAACGGTCAGCACCCATCTTGTTGATTAAATCAAACTCTTCTTTAGACTCGATACCGTCAACGATAACCTGTGTATCGATTTTCTTGCAGAAATCGATGATACCCTGCAAGGTGTTCTGCACCTTTTCGTTGTAGAGAATATCCTCAATCATACTCTTGTGAATTCCGATGTAATCAACATCGTAATGTGAAAGGTGTGAAAGAGATGTATATTCAAGACCGAGATCGTCGATTGAAATTCTGAAGCCGAGCTCACGGAGTGCGTTGATTGTTTCAATAACTCTGTCCTTGACTGCCTCAAGAATGCTTTCGGTAATGTTGAAGCAGAAGCTGTCAGGATTAATCTCATACTTATCAACAATCTTTTTAACCTGGTTGACAAAGTTCTTTTTGGTGAGAGTCTTTACCGAAACCCAGATGATAACGCTGTTCATATCAACCTCACGCTCAGCGCAGCGTTTGATTGCTTCGCAGGCTTCTTCAACTGCCCAGAGATTGAGCTGAACAACCTGATTTGATTTTTCAGCAACAGGCATAAAAACTTTTTCGGGAATTACGCCCTGAACCTTGTCGTTGATACGCATTGAAGTTTCGTAATCAATTGCCATATTAAGATGAATGTCAAACACGGGTCTGTAAAAAAGTTCAATCGTTCTGATTCTTGAACCTGTGTTCTTTGTGTTTTCAGCCATAGTTACTCACTCCAACAAGTTTATCGGTTGATTTATATTATATATATTATAAATGTATACGATTTTTGCCTTTGCGTAAATACATTTCTGTTTTTGGGCGCAAAGATACACATAGAGATACTAATATACGTATATTACTTTATCACAACTTGCAACAATAGTCAACAAAAAAATTAAAAGTGAGGCAAAAAAACCCGTCAAAAATGACGGGTTTTTTTTGTGTATTTTTTCTTGAATTTTTATATGATTCCGCACTGATTTTTAACTTCAAAAAGTAACTTATTTACTTCAAAAATTTTATTATTGATTTCAAAATATTCTTCCTTATTTTTTTCAAAATCCGTGATGAATTTATAGAAATTTTCCGCCTCGTAAGCCATAAGAATATGTTTGTCAATTTCGCCTGTTACTTCTTCTGTTTTTCCGTCGGCAAAAAGAATTTTTACACCTGTGAGCTTTGAAACGGATTCAATTGAAATTGTACCTTTGTCACCAAAAATCTGTGAACCGAGATAGTCCTGGCCGATCTTTGAATATGTAAGCGTAATCTGCTTGTCGGGATAATCAAGCACGGCAGTGCCGTAACCGTCTGCGCCTGTTTCGATAAAGCCTGCAAAGGCAGAAATCTTCTCGGGAAGACCGAAAAATTCGACAACGGGATAGTAGCAATAAATGCCGAGGTCACGCAGACAGCCTGTCTTCATTTCGGGGTTGAAAATGTTGGGATTTTCTCCGTTTTTAAGTGCCTTGTATTTTGAAGAAAGCTGAGAAAAATCGAAGTGTGCCGTTGTGATTTTTCCGATTTTTTTCGTCGCTTCTTTTACGAGATTTTTATGAGGCGAATGCATCATCATTATCGCTTCGGTGTAAATTAAATTTTTGCTCTGTGCGAGTGCAAAAAGCTCCTCAAATTCATCAGGAGTTATTGTGATAGGCTTCTCGCAAAGAACATGCTTTCCTTTTTCAAGCATCAGCTTGCTCTGTGAATAATGAAGTGAATTCGGACTTGCAATGTAAACTGCATCAATGTCGCTTTTGGAGAATTTTTCAAGGTCAGTGAAAATATTTTCACAACCGAATTTTTCGGCAAACTCCTTGCCTTTTTCGTAAGTTCTTGAGTACATTGCGGCAAACTGCATTCCGTCAACAGTCTGCGCTCCTTTTACAAATTCTTCGGCAATCCAGCCCGAGCCGATAACACCGTATTTAATCATAATTTTCACTCCGTTTTATAAATTTATTTCGTATTTTTCATCGATAAAAATGCAGTCAAGCTTATGCTCCCGAGCAAGCTTCAGGTTGCGCAGATTTTCTGCAATAAGCTCATTTTTTTCGAGGTCATCGTACAGACGTTTTTCAATTGTATCCGCATATTTTTTAATGTCTTCAAAATGATTCTCAATATATTTTTCACTCATTATCAGACAGTAAAATTTTATGTTATCAAGATATTTCTTTTCAAAATCTTGTTGCCAGTCAAACGGAATGTAACAACCCTCGACAATCAGATTCTGATTATTTTCGATTGCAGTTTTAATCATTTCGCGTACAATCGGCCACAGATATTCCGTGAGCTTGTCGTCATCCATCGGTGTAAGCTGAGTGTTACCGCTTCGTATCAGACCCATTTTCAGGTGATCGATTGACAGATACGGATATTTATATTTTTCAAGAAATTTCTGTGCGAGTGTTGTCTTGCCCGTATGCGTCGCACCTGATATGAGTATAACCATCGCGATCTCCTTTGTTTTTGTCTGATGAATCGGAATTTGTCAGGATGTTTCACACACCAAAACAACTCACCGATCAGAGACAGATGTCCTCCACCGTCCGAGACATATCAAAATCTGCTGACTGAAATCTGTTTCTGTTGTAATTATATCTTTTTTATCCACTTTTTTCAACGATTAAATATAATCACTTGAATTTTTCCTTTCTTGCGTTTATAATGTTATAGTAATTTTTGAAAAAAGGAAGAAAAATATGAAGCTTGGTATAGTAGGTCTGCCGAATGTCGGCAAGAGTACACTTTTTAACGCAATCACAAACGCAGGCGCACAGTCCGCTAACTATCCTTTCTGCACAATCGAGCCGAACGTCGGTGTTGTTGCCGTACCGGACAGCAGAATTGATGCACTTGCAAATATGTATAACCCTGCAAAAATCACTCCTGCAGTGATTGAGTTTGTTGACATCGCAGGTCTTGTCCGCGGTGCATCAAAGGGTGAAGGTCTCGGTAACAAATTCCTTTCTCACATCCGTGAGGTTGACGCAGTTATCCACGTTGTACGTTGCTTTGAGAACGACGACATCATCCACGTTGACGGAAGCGTTGACCCTGCAAGAGATATTGAGACAATCAATCTCGAGCTTATCTTCTCCGATATCGAAATGGTTGAGCGCCGTATCGACAGAACATCAAAGGCGATGAAGGGTGACAAGAGTCTTGCAAAGGAATATGAATTCCTCAAGGCACTCAAGGCTCACCTTGAAGAAGGCAAATCTGCAAGAAGCATTGAGTGTGACGACGAAGAAAGAGCAATTATCGGTGACATCGCACTTCTTACATCAAAGCCCGTTATCTACGCTTGTAATATGAGTGAGGATGACTTTGCAAACAGCATCGATTCAAACGTAAGATTCAACGCAGTGTGCAGGATTGCTGCAGAAGACGGTTCACAGGTTCTTCCCATCTGTGCTGAAATGGAAGCAGAAATTGCAAGTCTTGACAAGGAAGAGAAAGAAATGTTCCTTGCTGACCTCGGCATTGAACAGGGCGGTCTCGACCTCCTTATCCAGAGAAGCTATGATCTCCTCGG
This sequence comes from Acutalibacteraceae bacterium, assembly GCA_045648745.1. Classification (GTDB taxonomy): domain Bacteria; phylum Bacillota; class Clostridia; order Oscillospirales; family Acutalibacteraceae; genus CAG-488. The sequence continues at coordinate 8,149 of JAZROM010000048.1, forward strand.
CCTTATCTCATACCTGACTGCAGGTACTCCTGAGGTAAGAGCATGGACAATCAGAAAGGGTACAAAAGCTCCGCAGGCTGCAGGTAAAATCCACTCCGATTTTGAAAAAGGCTTCATCCGCGCAGAGGTTATCAGCTTTGAAAACCTTATGGAATGCGGCTCGCTCGCAGCAGCAAGAGAAAAGGGACTTATCCGTTCCGAGGGTAAGGAATATGTGATGAAAGACGGCGACGTTGTTCACTTCCTTTTCAACGTATAATCTTATAAAATCATCAAAGGAAACACTCACGCGGTGTTTCCTTTTTGCTTTGACAGACACTCCCGTTTTCGACGGGTTTTTGCTTGACATTTTACGGTTATGTGATATAATTCATTTTGCAGATTGAGTTGAAGAGTAAGTTTTTAACCGAAAGTAAGCTCTGCCTCGGCTCCCCTGCCGTGTAAAAATAAGGGTTTATACCTGCAGAAGTGGCGGAATCGGCAGACGCGCTAGATTCAGGTTCTAGTGAATGCAAATTCGTGAGGGTTCAAGTCCCTTCTTCTGCACCAAAAGCACTCGGACACCTTCAGGTGTCGGGGTGCTTTTTTGTTTGGGACTTGAAGCCTAAGAGGGTGAGGAGCGTAAAAAACATCGAAAAAACTCTTCCTTTTTTTGCCCGAAATTGCTATAATGAAAAAAGAGGGGGGTTTTTGTGTTACTTAAAGATATGTTAAAATATCGCAATTCCTGGTTAGGTGTTGCTATGATCTGGATTGTGATGTTCCATTCTCCCGGCTTTTTGTTTCCGGATTTTTTAGGCTTTTTAAAATCAATTGGTTATGGCGGTGTAGATATCTGCCTTTTTGCGTCAGGAATCGGATGTTATTATTCATTAAACAAAAATAACGACATAGGACAGTTTATCAAAAGGCGATTTGAAAGATTGATGCCAACTTATCTTATTTTTATTATTTTCTGGTTAATCTTTAAATTTGTTACAACTCCGATCCCTCTGACCGCGGTAATCGGAAATCTTCTCGGAATAGAATATTTAACCGACTCAGGACACGGGTTCAATTGGTACATCAGTGCGTTATTACTTTTCTATTTACTGTCACCATATTTTAAAAAAGTTGCTGATAAACTTTCATACAAACAAAGTTTAATTTTTACACTTTTCCTTACAATCCTTTCAATTCCTTTCTGGGATTCAACAACATACATAATTATCGTTACCCGTCTTCCGATTTTTTATATGGGTATGATTCTTGCAAAGGCTTCGAACGAAGGAAAAAGGCTTGATAAAAAATTGACTGCTTTTTGTTTGCTCTGTTTTATAATCGGTTCGATTTTCTGTTTTGTTGCGTTTAAATTTTTCTCAACTCAGTTGTGGGAAAAAGGGTTGTATTGGTATCCGTTTATTTTGCTTACTCCCGGTATATGTCTGTTGGTTGCTTATGTGGCTAATATTTCAGAAAAAATTAAGTTTCTGAGTTTTATAAAGACTGTACTCGATACAATAGGAAAATATTCTTTTGAGATTTATTTGCTTCACATACCACTGCTGACAATACTGGACATCGCAGTTCACAAATTCGGCTTGGTAGAGTATGAAAAATTGGTATATGTTTTTGGTTTATTCTTATTGATTGCGGGTTGTTGGGTACTTAAAAAGACAGCGACCTTCCTGACTAAAAGTTTTAAGAAAATAAAGTGAGGGGTTTTTATGGAAAAGTATGATGTTCTTATTGTCGGCGGTTCTACAACGGGTTGTTGGTTTGCCGATAAAATGGCACAGAACGGTGCAAAGGTGCTTGTCATCGAAAAGCAGTTGCCCGATGACGTTTCGCGCGAATACGATATTTTCCACATGGGTGAGGCTGATATGATACGCTTTGGTCTCGACATTCCTGAAGAGGATCATCCCGTGCGCGAATTCCGTTTCGAAAATTCAAATATGATTTCACCCTACGGTACCATCAGAAGAAAAGGTGCTTACTCCCCCGTTATCGGTCTGCATAAGCACGATTACATAATGCTTATGGCTGAAAAAGCACAAAGTCACGGTGCGGAATTTATTTACGGTGCAGCTTTTACTGATTTTGTTTACGAAAACGGCAAAATTGTCGGTGCAAAGTACAACACAGCCGACGGTGAACAGGTTGTTTACGCCAAGCTTGTTGCCGACTGCTCGGGTATTCCGTCTGTTGCAAGAACAAAGCTTCCCGACACATCCGCTGTCTGCAATTTCAAGCTCACTCCGCGCGATATTTTCTACGTTGTTCTTTATTACGTTGAGTATCTTGACAAAAATATCAATCCGCGCTCACTCGACGGCTTCTTTATGCAGTACAAGGCATGGTCAGCTCCTGCAGGTGAGGGTTACGACGCAATTCTCGGTATCGGAGGCAGTTATTCTTACGAATATTCCGAGGAAATTTTCAACGCTCACTATTCAAGAAACGTAAAATATCCGGAATACAAGGTTAAAAAGGTTGAAAAAGGTATGACTCCGTATCATCGTTCGGTTTATTCGTTTGTTGATGACGGATTTATCGCAATGGGTGACACCGCTTGTCTTACAAAACCGACCTGCGGTGAGGGCTGTACATCATCACTCGTTCAGGCAGAGATTGCCGTTGATGTAATTTCCACTCTTCTTAAAGAAAATCTTCCGCTTTCAAAGGAGAATATGTGGAGCATCAACAAGCGATATATGGTTGCACAGGGTAAGGATTTTGACTTTATGCGTCCGCTTCTTATGGGTGTTGTAACACTCAACTATGACGAAGCACAGTATATGTTTGAAAACGATATTATCTTCAGCGAGGCACTTTTCGGCGGCATGGACGGAGACGAGCTTAAGCTCAAGCCTGCTGACGTCGCAAAATGGCTTGCAGGAATCGCAAAGGGCGTTGCAAAGAAAAAAATCCGTGCCTCTGCAGTAGGCAACGTGGTAAAAGGACTTGTTCAGGCACTCGAGATTGCCGCACTTTATGACAAATATCCCGAAACTCCGCTCGGTTTTGCCGAATGGAAAGCAAAAGCAGATAAAAAATGGGATGAGATCGGCTCACTTGCCGACACCTGCGATCCCGATATCATGGAAAAACTCGGTCTGATGTAAAGAATTGACAAAAAAACAGGCGTTGTATTCAAAATAACACAACGCCTGTGTATTTTTTTGAAACAAAATACACCAAAATAAGGGGAAAATGTTTTATGTTTATATTGCTTTTAAGCAAAAATATGATATAATGATGATATCTTAATATAAAAGGAGAATGCAAAATGAATCCATTCCTTATGAAAATTTTGTCAGCTCTTTCAGCATTCCTTATGCTGTTTCTGAGCCCCGGCGGTCAGATTCGTCAGCCTCTGGTTGCTAAACAGTGTCCCGCTTTCTACGGCGAAGCTGCTGTTGCCAATCCTCTTGAGGACGAAGGCAACCTTGGTGTTCCCCAGCATCCCTACCTTGCTCCCGAGGGAACAAACGGTATGCACGGCGACTCCTACAACACAGATACATACGACTATATGGGACCTCTCGGCATCAATCCCGTTGTCAAGTCACGTTCAATGAACGTTTTCGGCGGACTTGTTGCTACACTTATGTTTGATTCACAGGGCAGAATCATGTGCATCAGCGGTAACGTTGTTGGTTTCCGCCTTCTTCTTATGGATGCTGATACACTTGAAATCCTTGCTGAAACAAGACTTCCCCAGCGTCCCTCAACAGTTGAAGCTATCAAAACTTTCAACTTCAGCGCAATCTCAACCGATACATCAGGCGGTGCTTACTGCCACCTTCTCAAGGGCGACAGACCCATCATCGGTAACTCTGACAACGTAATTCAGATTTACTACATCGACGAAACATCAGGCACACCTGAATGGAAGATCGAAAAAGAATGGGATATCGACGATTGCCTTCCCGAGGGTTCACACATCACAGACGCTATGCCTGACTTTGAAGGCAACATCTGGTTCCTTACACGTCCCGGCGAAATCGGTTACATCGATGCTGAGACAGACGAGGTCAAGATGATAAAGCTTGACAATGAAGAGATCCAGAACACATTCGCAATCTGCGACGACGGTATCTACATTGTTTCAGACACAGCAATGTACCGTTTCGAAATCGGTGCTGACGGTCTCCCCTGCTACACATGGAGAACTGTTTATGACCGTGGAACAACACTCAAGCCCGGTGCTATCAACCAGGGTTCAGGTACAACTCCCACTCTCCTTGACGTTCCCGTATACGACAAGGAAGGCGAAGGCGCTGTTCAGGTTGGCGTTAAAGAGCTTTGCGCTATCACAGACAACGCTGACGGCAGAGTAAACATCGTTATCTACGACAGACCGACAGGTGAAATTGTTGACCAGATTCCTCTCTTCACAGAGGGCAAGTCTGTAAGTGAGAACTCAATCGTTGCTTACGGCCGTTCATTCATCATTGAAAACAACTACTCAGAATCAGGTGCAGGTTTCCTCGAAAACAACCCGACAAGTGAGCCCGGTGTTACAAGAATTGATATGAACTACGACTGTACAAAGGCAGAGGTTGTATGGGAAATCGACGAAGCATCTGCAACAGTTGTTCCCAAGATGTCAACAGAAAACGGTATCCTCTACCTCTACACAAGAGTTCAGAACGACGATATTCCTGACCGTGCAGTTGCATGGTACTTCACAGCAGTTGATTTCAGAACAGGTGAAACACTTTACAAGGTATTCACAGGCAGCGGTAAGAACTGGAATAACTCCTACGGTCCTATCACAATCGGTCCGAACGGTAAGGCTTATGTCGGCGTATTCAACGGTCTTATCTCAATCGAAGACACAATAGCTGAATAAACACATATCATAAAAAATCAAAGAGCTGAAAACCTCGGTTTTCAGCTCTTTTTATGTTCAGATTTATTTTCGTTTTTCAGTGCAAAGGTCAGTCAGGGCTTCAACTCTCGCAGTCGCCCTTTTCGACTCCCTTGAGGATAAAAAAATAAAAAAGACAAAAACCTGCTTCGTCGGGTTTTCATCTTTTTTTGGCGTCCTCGGCGGGAGTCGAACCCACGGCCTTTCGCTTAGGAGGCGAACGCTCTATCCATCTGAGCTACGAAGACATATTTTCTTTTCTTCTGCAAGAGGTATTTTACCAAAATCAGCCACCTATGTCAACCATATTTATCTGTTTGCGCATTGACTTTTTGACCGTGTAATGATATACTATTAAACTGAATAAAATTGTAAAGTAGGCGTTTTTTGTGAAAAAATCTATTGCTATTATTTCTGTATTAATTATCCTTCTTTCAGTCACTTTTACTGCTTGCAGTAAGAAAAATGTTATCATCGACGAAAACGGTGAAAAGCACGTGCTTCTTACCGACAAAAACGGTGAATTTGTGCAGGACGAATACGGTATGGTGTTTGAAGTTGTTACAGATTCCCGCGGTGAAACTCAGACAAAAAATTTCGCTTTCCCTGAAAGAGTTACAAACAAACGCGGTAGTAAAATTGAAAATTCTTTCATCAAGCTCGATATTCCGTCAAAGTGGTTCAATTGCAGCGTTGGTGATAAGATTTCCATGAAGCACAAGGGTCAAGCTTGCCTTGATATGAACAAGACACAGTGTCAGGTTGATATCAAATGGGACGTTATGGCTACAAACGACGCTCTCTATGAAGAATACAGAGGTCCCGTTCGTTGGCTTGTTGAAAGTCAGTTCGCTTTTGATGATCTTAAAGAATACGAAACAGAAATCTGCGGTCTCCCTGCAAGGGCTATTTCCTACCGTGCAACAGCAGAGGGCGGTACTTTCTACTACTACCTTGTTGAAAAAGGCCTTGCCGCATTCGAAATCGAGGCTTATGCATGCGACGACTGCTACACAGAAGACGAACTCAAGGAAGTTATTGCCAAGGCATATACTCTCAAAGACCTCGGTGGTGTAAGACCTACTGCTCCGTCCACCGAAGCAAGCGAAGAAACTTCAACATCTTCATCAGCAGAATAATTTTGAGGAGAATTTGATATGTTGTTTTCACAGGACATCGGTATAGATTTAGGCACAGCCAATACCCTCGTTTTTGTTAAGGGTAAGGGTATCATCATCCGTGAACCGTCGGTTGTTGCCGTTGACCAGAGATACTCTCCCGTGCGCGTTGTTGCAGTCGGCTCGGAAGCTAAAAATATGATCGGCAGAACACCTGGCTCAATCGGTGCAGTCCGTCCGTTGCGCAACGGTGTTATTGCAGACTTTGACGCAACTGCAGAGATGCTTCGTAAATTTATCCGTAAGGCAGTTACTGCTTCACCCTTCAGCAAGACAAGAGTTATGATCTGTGTTCCGTCGGGCGTTACCGAGGTTGAGCGCAGAGCTGTTAATGATGCCGCAAAAAGTGCGGGCGCAAGATACGTAAGCCTCATCGAACAGCCTATGGCTGCAGCTATCGGTGCAGGTCTGCCCGTTGAAGAAGCAAAAGGCTCAATGATTGTTGACATCGGCGGCGGTACTGCAGAGGTTGCGGTTGTTGCACTCGGTGACATCGTTACTTCACGCTCCGTCAAGGTTGCAGGTGACAGCTATGACGAGGCAATTATCAACTACATCAGAAGAAAATACAGTCTTCTTATCGGTGAAAGAACTGCAGAAGACATCAAAATACAGATCGGCTCAGCTTATCCCTACGAGGGCGAGGGCGCGATAAACGTTAAGGGCAGAAACCTTGTTGACGGTCTTCCTAAGGACGTCGAGGTTACTTCAGAAGAAATCCGTGAGGCTCTCAGAGATAACATCAGCCAGCTGCTCGACGCTATCCGCACTACACTTGAAAACACTCCCCCCGAGCTTTCTGCCGACATCATTGACGGCGGTATCACACTTACGGGCGGCGGTGCACTTCTTCGCGGACTTGATAAGCTTATCGAAAAGGAAGTCAAGATTCCCGTTACAATTTCCGACAATCCGCTTGACTGCGTGGTTGAAGGTACAGGCATCTGCCTCGAAAAGCACCATTAATTCAAATTACCATTAATTTTCTCACAAACGGAGGTGAAGCGGTATGCAAAGATTTTTTCACAGCAGAGCATTGAAAGCATTTATCTGTGTTATTGTCGCTGTAAGTCTCGGTGCAGTTATTGCAGCTTTTTCGCACAGTAACAATACTCCCCTTTCTGCGGCTACAGGCACGGTTTTGTATCCGCTTCAGCGAGTTTCCGCATATCTTAGTTATAAATTTTCTAACTTTAACGATAATTTCAGGTCCTCGGCTACTCTTGCAGAGGAAAATGCCGAGCTCAGGATGCAGATTGAACAGTATCAGCAGCAGGTCATCGGCTATAACGAGGCTAAAAAGAAGCTTGAAACATACGAGGATTTCCTCGGAGTAAAGGAAGAAAATCCCGACTTTATTTTTGAAAGTGCAATCATTATTTCAAGAGATTCAACCGACCCGTACGAGTCTTTCACTTTAAACAAAGGCTCACTTGACGATATCGAGGTCAATGACCCCGTAATTTACGGCACAAATCTTGTTGGTGTTGTCACTTCGGTCTCCCCTGCAACATGTACTGTCAGCACAATTGCAAACCCTGACGTAAATGTTGCCGTTTACGAAACATACACAGGTGAGGTCGGTTATTCGGGCGGTACGGGAAATACAAAAGACAGAGTTTATTGCAGAATTCCCGGACTTAAAACAGAGACTGCAATATCCCCCAACGGAATTATTTCCACATCGGGCAGCGGCGGAATTTATCCGAAAGACCTGATTGTGGGCACAGTTGTTGAGATTGAAGACGCAAAGGACGGCATTTCTTCATTTGCAACTGTCCGTTCTGCGGTTGATATCGCAGAGCTTTCAGAAGTTTTCATCATCAAAAGCTTTGACGGACAAGGTGTTGTTACCGTTACGGGTGACTGATACGACTAAATATAAATGAAAGGAAAGTTGATATGGATTTTGTCGGCAAAATCGATAAAAAAACGGTCGAACGCCGTGCAATCCTCGCTTCACTTCTGGTTCTCACTTTCCTTTTTCAGAACACGGGAGGTCTCTTCCCTGCTCCGTTCGGTATTCACGCGATGCTGCTTGTCCCGCTGACTATCTGCATTGCGATGTTTGAGCGTGAATTTGCAGGTATTTTCTTCGGTCTTGCTGCAGGTGTTATGCTTGACGCATTCAGTTCGCAGTCAGTCGTGTTCAATTCCTTATTTTTCACGATAATCGGATTCGGTGCAGGTGCACTCATCACTTACCTTATGCGTAACAACCTGCTCTGCGCTACAATTATGACATCCGTCTCTTCGTTTTTGTATACAACACTTCTCTATTTTATATACATCGATTTTACGGCGATAGACAAGCCGTTTCTTGTTTTTTTAAAATACTATTTTGCATCGGCAATCTATACGGTTATTCTTACTCCCGTATATTATTTCCTTGTCCGTGCAGTTTCAAAGCAGTTTAAATAATGGAAGGAGTAAAGGCAAATGAGATTGGCTCGTGAAGAAAAAAAAGGCAGATTTATTGCCCTTATCACGGTCTTCGTTTGTCTTTTTCTTGTTTTTGCCCTCCGACTTATCAACATTCAGGTAGTAAACGGTGAAAAATACTCAAAAACAAGTACTGCCTCCACCTCTTCAACAACCGTAAAGGCTACCAGAGGTCAGATTCTTGACAGAAACGGCAATGTGCTTGTCGGTAACCGTCAGGGTAATGAAATTATTTTTAACGCAAGTACATTCCCCTCTTCTTCTCAGCAGGAAGAACGTAACGAGATTATACTTTCACTTGTTAAGCTTTTTGAGGATAACGGTGAAGCGTGGATAAATGAATTGCCGATTACCCTTGATAACAGCGGTAATTATCAGTTTATTGAGGACAGAGAGTCTGACATTGCAAAGCTCAAGGCAAGAGATATGCTCCACCTTAACAAATACGCAACTGCAGACGACTGTATGCAGGAAATTATTGACCGCTATGCCCTCGAAAATTACTCAAAAGCAGACACTCTTAAAATTGCATCCGTTCTCTGCAATATGAGAATGACTACTTTTAACACTGCAAACCCTTATATTTTTGCACAGGATGTTACTGACGAGGTTGTTTCGGTTATTAAAGAAAACAGCCGTTTCTACAAGGGCGTTGACGTGCAGATTGTTACTTACCGTGAGTATACAGACGGTGAAATTGCACCGCACATTCTCGGTGTAACAGGCGTAATCAATGCCGAAGAGTACGCAAAGCTTAAAGAAAAAGGCTATGCAATGGACGATGTGCTCGGCAAAAGCGGTATTGAAAAGGTTTTTGAAGAAAATCTTAAGGGCACAAACGGTGTAAAAACCGTTACAACATCCACAGACGGCACTCAGGAAACAAAAATCACAGGTCTTAAGAACGGTGACAATATCGTTCTGACTCTTGATGCTAAAATGCAGAAAATTGCTCAGGATTCGCTCAAGGCTAAGTGCGATTCACTCGGCACGGCTAACTCAGGCGGTGGCGCTGTTGTGGTTATGAACTGCAAAACAGGTGAAGTCCTTGCAATGGCTTCCTACCCGTCATATAACCTTACAACTTATTACGAAGATTACAATAAACTTGCAAAAAATACAAACTCCCCTCTTTACAACCGTGCAACGCTCAGCACATATGCACCGGGTTCAACAGCAAAGGTTTCAACTGCAATCGCTTGTCTCGAGGAGGGCATTATCAATCCGGAAGATGATAAATACTGTGCATACGATTATTTCTTCCGCGGACACAAATTTGTTTGTCAGATCAACCACGCTAACAGAACTATCAATGTGCGTACTGCTTTGCAGGATTCGTGTAACACATTCTTCTACTACTACGGCGGTGAACAGCTCGGTATTGATAAGATGAATATGTACCGCGAAATGCTCGGTCTCGGTCAGCCGACAGGTATTGAAATTGCCGAAAATACAGGTATCCTCGACTCTCCGAGCTACCGTACTTCAATCGGACAGACCTGGATGCCCGGTTTCTCACTTCAGTCAGCTATCGGACAGGCAGGTAACCTCTTCACACCGCTTCAGCTTTGTAACTACGTTGCAACCGTTGCAAACGGCGGTACACGATACGAGGCACATCTTATAAAATCAATTCTTTCCGCTGACAACACAACCACAATTCTTGAAAAAGAACCAAAGGTTGTTGTTGAAACAGGAATTTCTCAGGAAAATATGCAGACTGTTCATCAGGGTATGCGCCTTGTTGTTACAAACGGCTCGTGCCGTAACACCTTCGGTCTGCTTGACATTGCCGTTGCGTGTAAAACAGGTACTTCTCAGGTTGACAAAACCATCAACGGTGTAAGAAAAACATATACCAACGGTTTCAACATTTCTTTTGCACCGTATGACGATCCTGAAATTGCAGTAGCTGTTGCAATTGAGGGTGCAACTTCGGGCGGCAGCTGTGCTCCCGTTGCCTGTGATGTTTACAACTATTACTTTACAGACAATTCAACTCCGGGTCAGGAAAGCGAAACTGACGAAAATACAGGAGATATTGACTCAGCTCTTCTTCATTAATTAATCAGGGTGGTGTTATAATGGCAAAGAAAATAATTCTTGCATCGGGCAAAGGCGGTGTCGGCAAGTCATCCCTGACTGCAGGTCTTGCAATTGCGCTTTGCGACATCGGTTTTAACACACTTGTTATCGATTTTGACATCGGTATGGGCTGTCTTGACCTTATCCTCGCTGCCGATGACACCGGAATTTTCAACTGGGGCGACGTAATTAACGAAACCTGCGAGCCGATGACAGCCATTCGTTCAACTATCGGACCTAAGCTCCTTGTTGCTCCCACTTTTTTTGACGACAGTTACACTGCCGAAGCAGTTAAAAAGATGATAAATGTCTACGACAAGCAGTTTGATTACATCCTTTTTGATGCACCTGCAGGTGTAAGCGGCGGTTTCAGACTTGCGGCAGAATGTGCCGATGAAGGTATTATCGTTTCAACTCCCGATGAGGTCTGTGTTCGTGTCGGTCAGTACACAGGTGACATTCTTTACTCAATGGGTCTTGAAAACATCCGTCTGATTATCAACCGTTTCAACAAAAAATATACGACTCAGGGACACTACCTCAATATTGACGAGGTTATTGATGCAACCGTGCTTCAGCTCATCGGTGTTGTACCCGAGGACAGAAAACTCTCCTACTGCTCGGTTACGGGTATGCAGACCCTTACAAAATCCCCTGCCAAGTCTGCTTTTCATCGCATTGCAAAGCGTCTTGAGGGTATAAACGTAAATCTTGTTATATAAGGAAAAAGAGTTATGACAGACAAGACAACTATCGCCGCCATATCCACGCCTATGGGTACAGGCGGCGTTGGAATTATAAGAATATCGGGCGAAAAGGCTATGGAAATCACGGATAAGATTTTCAAGGCTTTTTCAGGCAGGACTCTTGCTGACTCTGAGGGTTACAAAGCGCATTACGGCAGAATTTTTGACGGTGAAAATGCCGTTGATGAAGCAATCTGCCTTGTTTTCAGAGCACCTCACAGTTACACGGGCGAAAATGTGGTGGAAATCAACTGTCACGGAGGAATTTTCCTTACAAAAAAGATACTGCGACTCGTTCTTTCAAACGGTGCCTCCCCTGCTGCACCCGGTGAATTTACAAAAAGAGCTTTTCTTAACGGCAAAATGGACCTTTCAAAAGCTGAAGGCGTTATGTCACTCATCTCTGCACAGGGTGAACAGGGCGCAAATGCCGCATATAATCTTCTTGAAGGCTCACTCAGCCGAAAAATTGAAGAAATAAATGCTTCACTTCTCTTAGTCGCAGCTCATATGGCTGCATGGGTGGACTATCCCGACGATGAAATTGAAGAAATTGACGATACAAATCTCAGAAACACCGTACAGACTGCACTTAAAGAGATAAATACCCTGCTTGACAGATTCGACAGCGGTATGGCAGTAACAACGGGTGTCGATGCTGCAATTGTAGGCAAGCCGAACGTCGGCAAAAGCACACTGATGAATCTGCTGACAGGCTATGACCGTTCAATTGTTACTGCAATTGAGGGTACAACACGCGATGTTGTTGAAGAGACTGTCAACCTGAACGGTTGTATTCTCCGTCTTTCGGATACTGCAGGTATGCGTGAGACGGGTGATCTGGTTGAAAAAATCGGTGTTGACCGAAGCCGTAAAAAGCTTGAACGTGCAGCAGTTATTTTTGCCGTTTTTGACCTCTCTCGTGAGCTTTCGGATGAAGATACGGAACTTATCGAAATGTGCAAGGGCAAAACGGTTATACCGATTATTAACAAAACTGACCTTGACTGCAAGGCTGATATTTCTGTTATAGAAAATAATCTCGGCAAATGCGTTGCAATCTCCGCAAAAGACGGTGACGGTTACGATGAACTCTGCGATACTGTCGCAACTCTAATCGGTACGAAAGATTTTGACACATCAGCGGCGATGCTTGTTAACGAAAGACAGCGTATCTGCTGTGAAAACGCATCGCAGAGCCTTAAAGAGGCACTTGATGCGATAGATTTCGGTCTTACTCTCGATGCTATCGGTGTTTGCATTGACGGTGCTATTGCTTCTCTTCTTGAACTCACGGGTCAGAAGGCAAGTGAAGCAGTTGTTGACGAAGTTTTCAGACAATTCTGTGTAGGAAAGTAAAGGAATATTATGGAATATTTTGCAAAAAAATATCAGGTTATAGTTATCGGAGCAGGACACGCAGGAATTGAAGCGGGTCTTGCCGCAGCGCGTCTTGGTTGTGAAACCTGCGTTTTTACGATAAATCTTGACTGGGTAGGCAATATGGCATGTAACCCATCCATCGGGGGCACATCAAAAGGTCACCTTGTGCGTGAAATTGACGCCCTCGGCGGTGAAATGGGCAAGGCTGCTGACGCAAACACTCTGCAGAGCCGTATCCTCAACCTTGGTAAAGGTCCTGCAGTACACAGTCTGCGTGCACAGATTGACCGTCGGCTTTACTCTGACTATATGAAGCATGTGCTCGAACTTCAGGACAATCTTGACCTCAGACAGGCAGAGATTACTGACCTCTGTCAGCTCCCCGACGGAACGTGGCAGGTAAAAACACATCTTGAAGCTGTATACACAGCAGATTGTGTTATCCTCGCAACGGGTACTTTCCTTGCAGGTAAGGTCTACGTCGGTGATGTTTCATACGAAAGCGGCCCTGACGGAATGTTCCCTGCAAACAAACTCGGTGTTGCACTTAAGAACATCGGTCTTCCCACCCGACGTTTCAAGACAGGTACACCGTCACGAGTCAACAGAAAAACTGTTGATTTTTCCGAATTAGAAATTCAGGAGGGTGATGAACATATTGTTCCGTTCTCTTTTGACTGCAATTGCGAAGTTAAGAACAAACTCCCCTGTTATGTTACATACACAAACCTTGAAACAAAGGATATAATTCTTCAGAATCTGCACCGCTCCCCTCTTTACGGCGGAAAAATTGACGGCAAAGGTCCGAGATACTGCCCGAGTATTGAGGATAAGATCGTCCGCTTTGCAGAAAAAGAGCGTCATCAGATTTTTATTGAGCCGTGCGGTGAAAATACGGAAGAAATGTATCTTCAGGGACTCTCCTCTTCCCTGCCCGAGGATGTTCAGCTCAAGTTCATCCGCTCAATCCCGGGACTTGAGAACGCTGAAACAATGCGTACTGCTTACGCAATTGAATATGACTGCGTTGACCCGTTAGCGCTTAAAGCAAGCCTTGAGTTCAACGATTATGAAGGTCTTTTCGGTGCAGGACAGTTCAATGGTTCATCAGGCTATGAAGAGGCTGCAGCACAAGGTCTTGTTGCAGGTATAAATGCTGCACACAAAATATTGTGTAAAGAACCGCTTATTCTTGAGCGTTCAGGCTCGTATATAGGTACACTTATCGACGATCTTGTAACAAAGGGATGCTCCGATCCGTACAGAATGATGACCTCACGTTCTGAATACAGACTTCTGCTTCGTCAGGATAACGCTGACCGCCGACTTACACCGATCGGATATGAAATCGGACTTATAAGCGAAGAAAGATATCAGAAATATCTTAAAAAGCTAGAGCTTATCGATATTGAAAAAAAGCGTGTGCAGAATCTTGTAATTTCTCCGTCAGAAGAGATAAACAAGTTACTTGTTTCACGTGAAACATCTCCCCTCGCCTCAGGTGTGCGCTTTGCCGAATTAATCAAGAGACCGCAACTTAACTATGCGTTACTCACTGAGTTCGACAAGGATCGTCCTGACCTCCCCTACGAAATTTTTGAGCAGGTCGAAATTGATATCAAATATGAGGGTTATATCAAGCGTCAGCAGGCACAGGTTGATGAGATGCACCGTCTTGAGGTCAAAAAACTGCCTGAAGACACAGATTATAACTCAATTCACGGATTAAGACTTGAAGCAAGAGAAAAACTCTCTAAAATCAGACCTCACAATATCGGTCAGGCTTCACGTATATCAGGTGTCAGCCCATCTGATATCTCTGTTTTACTTATTTATCTTGAAAAGGAGTGCAGAAAATGATTAACACTACCCTTTTAAAGACTGAAGCTGAAAAAATCGGCATTAATCTTGATGATGCTGCACTCACTCGTTTTGATAAATACGCTGAAATGATTGTAGAGACAAATAAAACTCTCAACCTTACAGCAATAACCGAGCCTGACGAGATGGTTTATAAGCATTTTGTGGACAGTCTGAGCCTTCTGACGGTTGTAGATGTAAAACAAGGCGCAAAAGTTATTGATGTCGGAACAGGCGCAGGTTTTCCCGGTGTTGTGTTGCTTATAGCCCGTCCTGACCTTGAAATCACTCTTATGGACGGCACAAACAAGCGTCTTAACTTCATCCGCACAGTTCTTGATGAAATCGGACTTGATGCGGAGATTCTTCACTCACGCGCAGAGCTTGCAGGCAAAGAAAAGGCGTATCGTGAGCAATTTGACCTTGTGACTGCACGCGCAGTTGCTAATATGAACACTCTGAGTGAATATTGTCTGCCGTTTGCAAAGGTCGGAGGTGTTTTTGCACCGATGAAGGCAGCAAAAGCCGACGAAGAGCTCGACAGTGCAAAAGGTGCAATAAAGCTTCTTGGCGGTCAGGTTGATAAGGTCAGCCACCTGGATATTGAAAACTGTGGTGAAAGATGCATCATTGTGACAAAAAAAATATCGCAGACTCCGTCAAAATATCCCCGTGCTTCGGCACAGATTTCTAAAAAGCCACTCGCATAAAGCAGAATTTAATAAAAATACCGTATTTACGGTCAACGAAAAATGTTGGACAACCTCTTTTAAGAGTGCTAAATTATATTTGGCAAACTTAAGGGAGGTTTTTTATGCTCAAAAACCGTAATAATCTTAAAAAGAGTAATGAAGTAGTTCTGATTCCTGCACGGATGATTTTACCTAATCCGCATCAGCCCAGAAAGAACTTCAACTGGGATGATCTTGAAGGTCTTGCTGAAAGTATACATCATAACGGACTTTTACAGCCTATAACAGTCAGGCGCAAGGATAACGGCAGATACGAACTTATTTCAGGCGAACGCAGACTGCGTGCATGTAAAATGGCAGGACTTTCGGCAATACCGTCTATTATAATTGATATTGACGAAGAAAAATCAGCTCTGCTCGCTGTTATAGAAAACCTTCAGCGCGAAAACCTGCATTTTTTTGAAGAAGCTATGGCTATAGAAAGACTTATAAAAGGTTTCGGGCTTTCTCAGGAGGAGGTTTCACGCAAACTCGGCAAATCTCAGCCTACTTTATCAAACAAGCTCCGTATTCTGCGACTTCCGGATGAAATACGCTATAATATTATGATTTACGGTCTTACGGAGCGTCACGCACGCGCATTGTTGCGTTTACCGTCAACTGCACTTATGGAGCAGGTGATTGATTCAATTGTAGAGCAGGGCTTAAGTGTAAGTGCAACGGAACAATTGATCTGCGATATTCTTACAAAACAACCTGAAAAAGATAAAAAGGGTAAAAAGGTTATGGTTTTCAAGGATGTACGGATTTTTATAAACACGCTTAACCACGCAGTTAGTACAATGCGTAAAAGCGGAATAAATGCAAAAGCTACCAAAAACGAAACAGATGAATACATAGAATACGTAGTAAAGATAAATAAACCACAAAATTAAGAATGTTTCACGTGAAACACGGCAGGGGAGTCGTCAATTCAGGTTTCACGTGAAACATTTATGTTTTTATAAAAAATAATGATTTTCTACTTTAATTTTTAAAAGCTTTGTGTTATAATAAAAATCCACAATTTCACTAATTTTTGGAGTAGATATAAATGGCTAAAACTATAGCAGTTGTTAATCAGAAAGGCGGTGTAGG
This sequence comes from Acutalibacteraceae bacterium, assembly GCA_045648745.1. Lineage (GTDB taxonomy): Bacteria > Bacillota > Clostridia > Oscillospirales > Acutalibacteraceae > CAG-488. Next base: position 24,530 of record JAZROM010000048.1, read on the forward strand.
TAAAACTACATCTACCGTTAACCTTGCCGCAAGCATTGCTTCCAAAGGGTATCGCGTTCTTCTTGCCGATATTGACCCTCAGGGTAATGCAACAAGCGGACTCGGTGTAAATAAGCGTGAGCTTAAGATTTCATCTTATGATGTTCTTGTAAATTCCGTACAGATTGAAAAATGTATGATTAAAACGGAATTTGATAATCTCTGGGTGCTTCCGTCAAGTATGAATCTTGCCGGTGCAGAGCTTGAACTTGTTGATATGAACAGGCGAGAGGCTAAGCTTAAAAACGCTCTTGCGCTTGTAAAAGACAGTTTTGACTTTATTTTCCTTGACTGTCCGCCGTCACTCGGTCTGCTTACACTTAATGCACTTTGTGCGGCAGACACAGTTCTTGTTCCGATTCAGTGCGAATATTACGCACTCGAAGGTCTTTCACAGCTTATGGCAACAATCCGTCAGGTTAAAAGACTCTATAATCCGCTCATTGATATGGAAGGTGTACTTCTTACAATGTTTGACGGCAGACTTAACCTTACACATCAGGTTGTGGATGAGCTTAA
>JAZROM010000049.1:0-15938 GCA_045648745.1 Acutalibacteraceae bacterium
GTACAGAAATTGACGGTATCGACTTCGTTCTTGCAAAGAAGGTTTTCCGTAAGTTCGAAAGCTTGAACCTTTCTTTCATCCGTGACGAAATCGACGGCCTTGTTACATACCTCAACAAGCACTTCGGTAAGGCTAACATGAACGAATGTAAAGAATACCTTCAGCTTCTTAAGAGACTTATGTAATCTTATCTTAAGAAACTTAAGCAAACTATCAATTCTCAGAAGGGGAAATAATCCATGGAAAAATCATATCTTGAATTATATCTTGAATATAAGGATTCCCTTGCTTCTCTGACAACGGATAATGTTTTCTACGACGCGATGGAAAACTGCATCGATACAGGTGAGAACAAGTATTCCTTATTCAACAGATATTTTGAAAAGAAAATCGACCTCAGATGGGTTGAGGAAATTGAAGCATGTATCATTCCCCTTGATAACATTATGCGAGTTCCTCGTAAGTTCATCGTTCAGGAAGAGGAAATCGTACCCATCGAACGTGCAAGAAAGATTACCAACGAGTCAATCCGTCATCTTGCTCAGCATACGAATATGATCGCAAAGGTTGAGGGCGACGATGTTACCCCGAACCAGATTCTCAATGTTTTCAGAGAAGAGAGCTACGAGGTTTACGAAAACAGATTCGTCTACACTCTTATGCAGAACCTTATCCGTTTTATCGATATCCGTTACGATGTTATCTTCAACATCTCAGATGACGATAATATGGCTTCTCTCAAAATGGAAAGTGACTTCACACGCGGACGCGAAAAGATTTCATACAAGCTTGAGCTTTCCGCACAGTCAGGCGGCAGTGAGCTTGATGACACTGCAACAGGACTTGACGGTGAAAACGCATCGGCTTTCCAGCGAATTGAAAGAATCAAGAAGATCATAAATGAATATGCACACTCTTCATTTATGAAAGAGTTGCGTAACTGTGTTCCCGTCCGTCCTCCGATTATGAGAACGAACGCTATCCAGAAAAACCCGAACTTCAGAGCTTGTCTTAAACTCTGGCAGTTTATTCAGTCATACACTGACCTCGGTTATGAGATTACAGTCAAGGAATCAAATGATATGGTCAGCGACGAGTACAGAAATCAGCTCAATCAGATGATGGCTCTCAATTATATGATGCTCAAGGCCAACACTATGTCCGAAGATGCAGTCGGCAAGCAGAAGCGTGGTAAGTTAAAGCCGAAACTCCTCAAGCGTCTTGCAGAGGAACTTGTACTCGATTACGATATGGAAGACGTCGAAATCCAGAGAGTTTTTGTTGATGAAATTAAAAGAGTCAGCAAAAAGAAGATGGAAGGCGAAAAGAAGATTCAGGAAGCTATCCAGCGTGCGCTTGATTCCGAAAATGCACGTAAAAAGGCAATCGAAGACAAAATCAAGGCACAGATCGCTCACGAAAAAGAGATGGAGCGTCGCCGCATAGCAAGAGAAAAAGAAAAAGAGCGTCTTGCTTTGCAGAAGGAAAAAGAACGCATTGCAAAAGAAAAAGCACGCGAAAAGGCACGCAAGGAGAAAGAACTTGCACTTGCCAAAGAACGTGCACGCAAAGAGAGAGAAAAGGCTCGTCTTGCAAGACAAAGAGAGAAAGAACGTCTTCGTCTCGAGAAAGAGAAGGAAAAAGCAAGACTCCTCAAAGAAAAAGAGAGAGCAGAAAGACTCAAGGCTCAGGAAGAAGCACGTATTGCAAAAGAAAAGCAGCGTGAAGCTGAGCGTAAAGCCCGTGAGGAAGCAAAGAGACTTGCTGCTATCGAGAAAGAGAAAGCAGCTAAGGCTAAAGCCCGTGAAAAAGAACGCTTTGCTAAAGAGCTTGCACTTCAGAAAGCCAAGGAAAAAGAACGTGCAGCAAAGCAGCGTGAAAAAGAGCGCATAGCAAAAGAAAAGGCAGCACAGGCAGAAAAAGAAAAAATTGCCCGTGAAAAGGCAAAGGAAAAAGAAAGAGCAGCCAAGGCACTTGCTGATGAAAAAGCAAAGGCAAAAGCTCAGGCAGAAAAGCTCAAGGAAAAAGAGCGCGCAGCAAAAGAAAAGGCTGCACAGGCTGAGAAAGAAAAGCTTGCTCGTGAAAAGGCAAAGGAAAAAGAAAGAGCAGCCAAGGCACTTACTGATGAAAAAGCAAAGGCAAAAGCTCAGGCGGAAAAGCTCAAGGAAAAAGAGCGCATAGCAAAGGAAAAGGCAGCACAGGCTGAGAAAGAAAAGCTTGCTCGCGAAAAAGCAAAAGAAAAAGAACGCCTTGCACGTGAAAAAATCAAGGAGCAAGAGCGTATAGCCCGCGAAAAGGCTAAAGAAAAAGAGCGTATAGCCCGTGAAAAGGCGAAGGCTAAGGCAAAAGAGCAGGAGCGTATAGCTCGTGAAAAAGCCAAGGCAAAGGAAAAGGCTCTTAAAGAGAAAGCAAAGAATGCTTCTAAGAAATCAGCAGACGCTGAATAATCAAAAATTACCGTCATAACGGATTTTCGGAGGAAAAAATATGCAGAAAAGGAGATTTGAAAAGGTTGCGGTTGTGCTCCTCAGCATCGCTATGCTGTTGACATCAACCGGAATAGTTTCATCGCTGGCAGTCAATGTCAGTGAGTCTTCTGCTGCGCCCGAAAATTCTTCCGCATCAACTTCAACCTCAACATCCACTACGGTTTCAACATCTGCATCAACAACAGTTACTCAGGAGGGCGGCTCAGTCACTTCCTCAACAGTTATTGAAGAGGGCGGAGCAGTAATCGTTGACAACGGTGACGGTACAAAGGGAAATCCGTATAAGATTTCAACTGCAGAGGACTTCCTTGCAATCGGCAATAGGGTTAATGACACTTCAAGTGCAGATAAGTATTTTGTGCTCACAAATGACATCGACCTTTCAGGCGTAACTGCAAAGGACTTCGAAAACGGCTCACTCATCGGCGTTGACAAGACTCTCGGTGCAACTGCTCCGAATGTATTCTTCGTTCTCGACGGTAACGGCTATGCTCTCAAGGGACTCAATGTAGAGTTTACAAAGGGCACACAGGCATCTGTTTTCGGCTCAGTCAACGCGAAGTCTGTTATAAAGAACATTAAGATTGACCGTCCTGTTATCAAGTCAACATCTGACGATATGTCACTTCTTGCACTTGTTGCAGCACAGAACAACGGTACAATCACAGGTATCGAAATCACATATCCCGTACTTACGGCAGAGAAGGCAGCTTTTGTTGCATTCGCAGTTGCTGAAAACTACGGTACTCTTTCAGAAATTTATGTAAGAGGCTCACATACAAATATCAGTGCCGCTACTGCTGACAATCACACAATTTCATCTGTCGGTACAGTCGGTGCAATCGTCGGTCTCAACAACGGTACAGTTACAAATTCTTCGGCAATCAATGTCGGTATGTTTATCCCCGAGGCAGAAGCACAGGTTATCTACGGCGGTGTTGCCGGTGCAAACTCAGGCTCTGTTCTCAACAGTGTTTCAACAGGTAATGTAATGGGCGGCAAGACTTCTGACGTTGTCGGCGGCATTGTCGGTAAGGCTGTTGCTCGAGTTGGCGGAGAAAAGGCAACATCAACTCTTACTAATAACTACACACTTGTTGCAATCTCAAAATCAGTTTACGGCTGCGGTGTCATCGGCTCAGCAGGTACTGAAGATATGATCAAGGACTGCTTCTGGTCAAGTGCAATCAGCGGCAAGGATGTTATGGCAACTGACTTCGGCGCAGGTAAGGATGAACTCGTTAACCGCGGATTCATAATCATCCCCGAGGGCAAGAAGGCTACATTCAGTACTTCTGATATCAAGTCAACTGTATTCGGCAAAGCAAGTGCTGAACTTGACGGTGCGATCTCTGTCAAGGGTGACGGTGTCAGGGCTGACATCACAGACGGCAAGGCAGTAATCACTGCAGAGTCTGCAGGTAAGGTTGCATATATCACATACAATGCAAAGATTATGCTTCCTGCAAACGCAGGTGCATCAAAAGCGGGTGCAACACTCAAGCAGTATCAGAGAATCTATGTTCTCACAGCAGCAGAAGATGCGAAGGGTGACGGTACAAAGGCAAATCCGTTTGTAATCAAGACATCAGGCGACTTCGCTATGTATAAAAACGCGCCGACAATGAACGCGGTTCTCGGTGCAGACATCAAGGTTTCCTCAACTGTTCCTTCAATTAAGGGCACATTTGACGGCAACGGCTACACAATCAGCGCATCCAAGCCGATCGTTTCCAATGTTTACGGAACAATCCGTAACGTGAATGTAACGGTTACTGCAGATATTTCTTCAGCAGTTCTCGGCAACGCAATCGGTGCAACCGTTAACAATGTTGCAGTTACAATGGCTGATGCGGTTAAGCTCAATGCACAGGCAGATAACAGAGGTATCCTCTTTAACAGAATCGGCGGTCTGAGTGTAATCGACGACTGTCATGCACAGGGCGATATTCTCATCGGTGCAGATAAGATTTCTGCAGTCGGTGGTTTCGCAGGTCTTGTCAACGGCAAGGCAAAGATTACCAACAGCGGTGCTGTTGCCGATATCAGCGTAGGTGAAGGCTTCACTGCAGAAAAGACTGCAAACTTCATCGGCAGTGTAACTGCAGATGATGTAACCGTAACCGACTGTTATGTCGGTGGTGAAAACCCTGCAGGTGAGAGCGTACTCATCGCTGATATGCCTGAAAAGATCAAGGTTGAAAACATTGTTACAAGCTGGTCCTTCGACGGTGGCAATGTCGGATTCTTCACAGGTAACGGTGGCGAGTTCACGGCAACACTTCCTGAAATCAAGGCATTCACTTCATCTGATGCAGATGATTATGAAGTAATATGCGAGGACGGAAATATAGTTTCTTCTATAATTGTTTCGGGCGGTAAGCTTACACTTAAGATTGAACGCGCTCAGGGTGTTGTTACTCTCAAGGCACTTCCCGTAAGCGTAGTTAATAAGAAAACAGGTCTTTGCGCAACAATCAATGTCTCCAACGGACTTGAGAAAGACGCAAAGGGCAGATATATAATTTCAACGGCATATGATCTTGCATATCTGAGCGAAAACATTGCAGAGCTTTCATCTGCAGACTTCGTTGTAACAGCAGATATCGATATGTCAGTACTCAGTGGCTTTGCGCCTATCGGTACAACGGATGTTGCGTTCAGCGGAACATTCGACGGTAACGGTAAAACTATTAAGAACCTTACAATTGATTCAACTGCAAAGGTCGGTCTCTTCGCAGTTCTCAACGGAGCAACTGTCAAGAATATTAAGTTCACAGATGCAAGCATCACTTCAGCAGGCGGTTACGCTGCAGTTCTTGCAGGTCAGGTAACAGGCAACACTATCATCAGCGGCATCACAGTTGACGGTGCAAAGGTTGAATCACGCGACCTTTATGCAGGTGTACTTGTCGGTGCGGTTGACAGTGCAGATGTAAATGTTTCAATCACAGACGTTGCACTTCTCAACGCTTCAATCAATTCAGAGTCAAATTATGTCGGTGCAGTTGCAGGCCGAATCAACGGCAAGGCAACAGTCAACGGTGTAACAGTAAGCTCATTCAAGGCAAACGGTGCAACTTATGTTGCAGGTGCTGTCGGTCTTGCAATCGGTGAGGTTTCACTCGAAACTGTTACAGTTAACGGTGCAACTCTTCGCGGTGTATCTGAGGTTTCAGGTATTGCAAGCGGTAACGGTAATGTTACAATCAGAGCTGCAAAGGTAACAAAGGCTGACATCGCGACTCTTGCAATCACATCAGCTAACATTGCAGGCGGTATTTCCTCAAGCTTCGGTTCAGTTGTCGAAGACGTCCTTGTTGAAGGAACAACAATCACTGCAGGTGTTGCAGGTGGTGTTGTAGGCAAGACAGTTGAGGATTGCACCCTTACAATCAAAAACGCAGAAGTTAAATCTTCAAAGATAAATTCACAGGACGCAAACACAGTTGCGGCAGGTATCCTTGGTGTTCATAATGTCAGAGGCACGGCTTCGGTTGAGGCAGTTTCTGTTGATGAAAACACCGTAATCAGCGGTGCAGCTGTAAGTGCAGGTCTTGTCGGTGACTGCTCAGGTGCAGAGAGTATCCTTGACGTTAAGGATGCAAAGACTCTTGCAACCGTAAACGGCAGTGCTGCAGCAAACGCAATTGCTTCGGCAGGTGCGCTCGGCAGAATCGGAACATCAGCTATCAATAACGTAAGTCTTAAGTCACTTAAGGTCGGCGGTACAGTTAACGGTGCAGCTGCAGTCGGAGGTATAGTCGGTCTTATCAAGGATAGCAAGGGTAATGAGGTCAGCCGTACAATCATCGCAGACAGCGTTGTTTTTGCAAAGCTTGACGCTTCAACAGCTGCTTCGGCAGGAATGATAATTGGTGCAGTTGACGGCAACGTATTTGATTCAGACCTTGCAGGTCTTGCAGTCAGAGATGTGGTTCTTACGACATATTACGGTGTTGATGCATACCCGAGCGATACACTTTCAACAGGTTATGTTGATATGAATGCGGGAATTGTCCCGTCAGTCGATACACTCAAAACAACGGACGAAACAACAGTTGAGCTTCTGGCTCTTCCGGATGTTGACGGTTACTCATTCGATGAACAGTCAGGCTGGGTATCTGAATCGGCAGACAGAATTCAGGTTGTTTCATCGGCCGAGAATGAGCTCGTTCTCAAGGCAGAGCATCGCGCTCAGGTCAAGATGGTTGCATATTATGTGCTCGGCAGTGATGAGCAGGTACGCGTTCCCGTAAGCTTAGAAATCAAGGCAGACGTTTACGAGCCTCTTAACGGCAGCGGTACAAAGGATGATCCGTACCTTGTAAGCAACGCATATGAGCTTGAGTCTGTTTCACAGTACGCTGATAAGAATGCTTACTTTGTACTTACCGAAGACATTGTTCTCACAGATGCAGATTACGAATTCGGCGGTGCATTCTACAACCTCGGCAACGGTGTTGTTTCAATCGGCAGTGCAGATAAGCCGTTCAACGGTGTGTTCACAGGTCTTTATGACGGCAAGATTCACTCGATTTCCGGACTTAAGATGTCAGGTACAACATTCGGCGGTCTCTTCGCAGTAACAGACGGTGCAACCGTAAGCGATATTATCGTAAGCGGTGCAGAAATTTCTGCAACTGCAAACGCAGGTATTCTTTCAGGCAGAGCAACAGACTCTGTGTTCAGAAATATTGTTGTTAAGAATTCTTCTGTTGAGGTAACAGGTCTTGGCGGTGCAGTCGGCGGTGTAGTCGGCACTGCACAGTCAACAACAGTTGAAAACACAACACTTGAAAATGTGAGCGTAAGCACAACTGCAGAATCAACAGGCGTAACAGTTGAGGTTGCAGGCGGTGTTGCAGGTATCTTCAGCGGTACTGTAAAGAACGTTGTACTTTCAGGCATTAAGGTTACTGCTGACACAATCGCTGCAGGTGCAGTCGGTGTTGCAGAAAGCGGAACATACATTTCAGCAACAGATATCGACGCTCAGGTTAAATCTGTAATTGCGGCAGGTGTTATCGGCGAAGCAAAGGATACAATGTATCTTAGCATTGACGAAGTTTCCGTAAAGGGCAAGGTCAACGGTGTAGAGATGTCCGCAGGTGTTATTGCAGAGGTTTCTTCAACAGATACCGAAAAGACATTTGATAAACTCAAGAAATCACTTATCAGCAACACAGTTATTGCAACTAAGCTTGCAGGTGACGGTGTCAAGGCAATCGTAATCGGTGAGGTTTCCGAAAAGGTTGCAGTTGATAAGGAAAATACAAACGCAGATGTATTTGAAAACGTTTACTACTCATCGTACCAGAATAACTTCGGTGCATTCGGTGCAGAGCAGTTCAACGCTTACCAGAACGCGGAGTACAGTGTGATTGACCTCAGCGACATCAGATACAGTGCAGACGGCAATACTTATGATTTCGTAATGCTCGGCACAGAGTTTACAACTCTTAACGATGACAGTATCATAATTGACGGCATCGACGGTAATTATAAGTCATTCGCAGTGGGCGGTAAGCAGTTCACACTTGCAAACGTTACTTCATCAGTCAAGGGACTTGTTGAGTACGATGCAGAAAACAACGCAGTCAGACTCACAGAAATCCCGTCTTCACCTGCAAGACTCGTCTTCGTTTATAACGACGGTCTTGAAATCGCAATTGACATTGTTACAGATTATGTCGATGCAGATGAAGAGGCAGTAAATATCAACATCAACGTTGTCAATGCTTCGGCAGATAAGATACTTTCCGATAAGCTTGTCGGCGTAATGCTCAAGACAAAGGCAGACGGAGTTGTCAAGGCATCAGACTTCTTCACAAAGGCAGATTCACAGCCGACTTCAATCGGTCTCGTCGAAATCGCAGACGGTAGCTTCTATGTTGATATGAATCTTCCGCAGGGTTACAAGTTCACACTTAACGCAACCGATGAGAACGCAGAAGAAATTCTTACTCAGCCGGCAGGTAACGAGGGCGTGCTTGTCACTGCAGGTGAGTCAAAGAACATCACACTCACCGTAACGGTTGAGGATGAAACAGATACTCCGTGGGGCTTCAGAAGTCTCTGGACGGTAATCGGCAAATAAAATTTAAAGAAAGGGGCAGTGTTACAGTTATGAAAAAGTTTCAGTTTTACAAAAACATAATATTGGTTGTGGCATCTGCCCTTACTCTTGTTGCAGTTACATTCGCGTGGTTCAGCACAAGCAATGAAGCGGCATTTTCTCCTATCAGTGCCATCGTTGACGGTGATCCGATCAGGGTTGCGTTCTATCAGGCTGATGTAGAAAATGAATATCAAACGCTTACGGGTGACATTGAACTCGACGAGTTCGTTCCCGGTAACTTCAATAAGTATAAATTCGAAATCACAACAAAAACGGCAGACAAACTGAAGCTCGGCTTCAGGATAGAAAATCTGCCCGCGGATATGCCGCAGGATCTTAAGGATTCCGTGTGCATAAAGTACAGCATTTACAGTTGCTCCAAGAGTACAGCTGCTGATGGAGCAATCGTTTATACGGAAAGTGCGCAGATTGCAGCTTCATCTGATTATGTTTCTCTTTCAGAATTGATTGACGGAACAATTTTCAGTGCACTTTCACTTTCGAATTATCAGTCATCTGCAGCAGACAGATTTGTAATTTATTACGAAATCGGTCTTGCAGAGGATAGCCCGTCAACAATCAGCGGTCTTGAATCCTCACTTGGTGACATCAAGATCAGCGCACAGCGAGCAGAGTAAGCTATGGAAAAGGCAAAGAAGATTTTCAGCCGCGTAATGTCGGCAATATCAGTTATTATTTTCCTGTTTGGTCTGGTCGTTTTTGTGTCAGTTCTCAATGCTTCTGCAGGCAAGGTGCCGTCGGTTTTCGGCTTCAGTGTTCTGCAGGTAAGTTCGGGCAGTATGGAACCTGAGCTGATGACAGGCAGTGTCGTAGTTGTTAAAGAGACGGATGTCAAGACACTTAAGGTCGGAGACATCATCAGCTTCTATTCTACGGATAAAGAAATTTCGGGTAAGGTCAACACCCACCGTATAGAAAAAATTGAGTATGATGCGGGTACATCGCGTGTCCCTGTTTTCACAACCAAGGGTGATGCGAACGATGAAGTTGACAAGGCAAAGGTTCACTCGCTGAATGTTATCGGTAAGGTTGTTTACGACCTCGGTACGGTCAGCGGTTCGGTTATCAGTGTTTTTCAGAACCCGAATGTTATTTTCTTTGTGATTGTTCTTCCGCTGATTTTCATAACCTTCGGCGAAGCGATTAATCTTGCAACGCTGATTGCAAAAAGTAAGTATGATAAAGAGGAAGATGAAAATGCAGACGCAGAAGAAAAAAATTAGCATTCTGTTGACCTCTTTAGTTGTTTTTATAGCTGTTGTCGGTGTCGGTTTTGTTTTTGCTCCGCCTCTTATGGGCCTCAGGGCATACTCGATCGAAACGGGCAGTATGGCAAACACAATTCCCGAGGGCAGTATGGTCTATGTCCGCCCTTGTGTTAATTATGAGGAGTACGAGGTTTACGATATTGTGACCTTCACAGACCCCGTAACTCAGAAAAGCTTTACGCACAGAATTATCGGTATCAACTCTTCAAGACAAGAGTTTCAGACTATGGGTGATGCTAACAAAGAACCCGACCTTGAGCCTACACCGTTCAGTATGGCGGTCGGCAAGGTTGAGTTTTCCGTTCCGTTTCTCGGATACGCGGCATCCTTCCTTAAAAATACCGTCGTCAAAATTGCGATTGCAGTCATTTACATTGCATGGGCGGCAATTGAAGTTGAACTATATTTAGCAGAAAGGAAGAAGAAATATGACTAAAAGATTAATATTGTTTGTAGCTTCCTTGGCTGTTATCCTCGGTCTTATGACCTCGAGCAGTTCTTTTGCTTGGTTTGCTTCATCATCGCAGAAAAAACAGAGCATCTCTGTTTCTCTTGTCAGCAATATGTTTTCGGCTCAGCTTGCTGATTTGCAGACTCCCGGAAGCACAATCATTGTGCAGGGTGATAACCTTGTTAACCTTGACGGAAAATCAGCAAGTCTCAGACTTGATAACCAGTCTACAACCGAAACACAGTTGCGCATTTCTATCGAATATACTTCCTACCGTTCAGGCAAGGCAGAGCAGGTGATTTACTCTGCAAGTGAAGATGACGACATCATCGTTGAGTTCGCTTCCGACGCGTGGGCTAAGAATAAGAATGTTGCAGGTGTAACATATTTCTACTATATGGGCGGTCCTTACGGTTCAGACACAGTTGAAAACATCGACGCTGTTCCCGTTATCTCACCCGAAAACAGCAGAATTCCTGCAATCACAAAAATCGCTTATAAAAACGATGTTTCCTACGCTTATTCAGGACAGAAGATTAATGTCAAGGTAAGCTTTGAGTCAAAGCAGGCTGAAAATATTACCTGGTCAGCAATTGATTCTTATACTGTTTCAGGTTTTGGTGAATAAGCAGTGAAAATAAATTTCAAAAACGTTTTGTTCAATATCCTTGCCATTGTAACCGTTATTGCAGTCGGTTTTGTCGGCTTCAATCTTCTTTCAGGTGCAAAGGGTTATGCCGTAACGAGTCCGAGTATGAAGGACACGCTGAATGTCGGTGATGCGGTTTTTGTAAAGCCTGTCGAGTTTGACGACCTGCAGGTCGGTGACATTGTTACCGTCGCTTCGTCGGATAAGGGTAAGTTTTTTACCCACAGAGTTGTGGATATCAATAAAACGGAAAGAACAATTACAACACGCGGTGACGCTAACGGTGCCGATGATCCGATGCCGACTGAGGCTGAACGAATAGTCGGCAAGGTTTGGTACAGTGTGCCGCTTCTCGGCTTTTTCGCATTCATTCCCGGTCTCGGGACTTCACGCTACACGGGACTTATAATCATTGCATTGATTGCAGTTGTGCTCGTGTGTGTCAATTCGGTACTTCCGAAAATATTATCAAAAAAGAAAAGGGGTGACAACGATGAGTAAATTCAGAAGCATTATGTCTGTCGTAATGGCACTTGCGCTTGTGCTTTGTGCAGGTTACTTTACTGCAATGCCGACAACATCCGCATGGTTTTATAACAGTGGTGTAATCGACAGCGGCGACAGCTTTGTTTTCGGTGACTTATCGGTGGACACTTCCTTCACTTCAAAATCAGTTCAGGTTTTCGACGGTGCAACAAAGTTTGCAGACTCCGACGAGATTTTGTTTGACGATGTTATCAAAGTCAACGAAATTCTTGTGTACAACTCAGGTACAATTCCTGCAAGAATCTATGCCGATGTTAAAAATTCAGGTGAGGGTCTTCGTTGGTTTGTGTATGACGACTCAATGCTTGTTGACGGCAGTGTTAAAAAGACTATCGAATCCGTTCTTCCCGAAATGACCGACAGTGCTCTTATGGAACACAACATCGGTGAAGACGGTAACAGCGGACATTATATGTTGCTCAATCCGGGCGAGATTGCAACAGTCAAGGTTGCAACATGGATTGAATACGATTTTGTAAAGGACGAAATCGAAAACGGCAAGACTCCCGAAAGCTACGAGGTTGAAATGTCGTTGATTGCCGTACAGGATGTTGACGGTGCATTTGAAAGATAAAAAGTGAGGTGACAAGGATGTTACATAAACTTAACAAAAGAGCAGTTGTTATAATCGTTGCTATCGTTGCGATTGTGGCAGTTGTCGGCAGTTCGTTGGCATGGTTTGTAACACGCAGCTCCTTGTCCCAGCAGTTGACACTCTCTTCCTTTGAGGCAGGCGCAGACGTTTACTTCCTTGGTGAAGGCGGTAAGGTGAGCGCAGAAGAATTCACAGATGAAAACGGCCTTTATATTTTAAGCCTTGATAAAAAAGATCCTAACTACATCGGCAAGTTCCGTGTCGGTGTTACACTTGACGGCGGTGCAGCTTGTGTCCGTATAACAATGAACCACGAATGGACAACTGCTGACGGTGAAATTTTGCACAGAGATGTTCGCGTTCCGTACAAGTTCGGTGAGCTCTGGTTTGATAATCGTGATGTGGACTACAGCGTTTACTACGCAGGTAAGGATATGTCGGGCAGAGCAACATTTACAAAGACTGATATGATAACAGGCTTTTCTGAAGCTGACCTTGATACAACAGATCTTGAAGACGGCACACAGTTGAAGGTGCTTATTCAGGTCGATGCGGTACAGGTCAACCGTTATCCGCAGTTATGGAATATCGAAAAACTCCCGTGGAAATAATGGAAGTTGATTTTTATGTCGAATAAGAAAAAGAAGGCTGCGGCAGGAAAATCTGTCGCAGCCAAAACTAATTCGGGGCAGAAAAAAACCGAACAGGTAAAAAAGGATAAAGAAAAGCAGAAGGCTCAGGCTGAAAAACAGGCACAGCGTGTGCGTGAAGAACGGCAGAGGGCTGAGCGTGAGCGTGCGAAAAAAAGTGAAGACATACAGAAGCGACGCGAGAAACAACGCATAAAAGATGAAAAAACAGAAAAGAAAACCGAATCAAAAGAAAAGCGCAGGCTTAACGCAAAAAACATTGAAGAAAAAATAAAAGCCGTTCTTAAAAAGGCAGCGGATAAAATCCGTTACTATACAAGTAAGGAATTTCTCGGCTCATTCCGTTACAGCAGAATTCTGATTTTTATTGTGCTTCCGCTTGTACTTATCGGTGTCGGAATTTTTGCATTTTTGCAGACACCGCTTGTGAATGTCCCGTCAGAAATACGCAATCTTACTTTTTCGGGCAGGGTAGAAAGTTCACTCGTTGCAAACCCGTCAGCGTTCAACGAAAGTCAGCGGACGATGTTAATCGATTCAGTTGACGCTCACGGTTTCGGTGACTTTGATTTTTATATCAACACAAACATTACGCTCGATGATAATGCCGAAACATCGACTCTGCGTTTCGGCAATCCTCAGGGCAACGGTTGCATCCTTGTTGCAACGGTTTATGACGAGGATGGCAAAGTGCTTTACCGTTCACTTGGTCTTGAAGAGGGCAAGGAAATAAACTCGGCAAGATTTTTTGAAGAAATCGAGTACGGCACACATGATGTCAAGGTTGCCGTCAACGCATACGACAGCGAAACAAACGAAAAAATCGCAACAAAATATGCAAAGATAAAACTTTCGGTTGGTGTTTAAATGGCAGAAAACAAAGCAAAAGTCAAAACGGCAGTTATAATCGCAGTCTCGTTGGTTGCGATTGCTATTTCCGTGTTTGTTCTGACAGAGGCTGTGCCGAAGGTTCGTCTGAACCTTGCTGACGGCGGAACGGTCTGTGACGGAGTTTTGCCGTCGGTTGATGAAAATCTGCACATCACCGATGTGCCCGAGGGTGAAATCAGGTATCTTATAAATAAGCAGATAGTTTTTGACAGTCCGTATTCCCTCGGAGATGTGATGCTCGAAAATCCCGAGGCGTGCGAATATGACCTGCAGTTTATAATTTACAACACTCAGGGCAGTATGATTTATACTTCACCGATTTTAAAGCCGGGACAGTATCTCGAAAAGGATAAGCTATCTGCAGTTGTCAGGTCGGGCGATTACAACTGTTCATATTCCGCCGTTGCCTACAAAAACGGTGAGCTTATGGGAGAGGTAAACGGAGTTGTGAATGTTACAGTGAGATAAACTTTTTGTTTTTGTTAAAAGGAGGAGATGTATATGGGAAATACTTTTGCATCCATTCACATTTTAGGTGCAGATATGGAAATGGTTGATTGTGCATTGGCGAATTACCAGCTTGAAGGCTCAAGACGCTTCAACGCGGATCTTGATAACGGAAAGATTGAAACCGGTTTTTTAAAAGGAAATGCAATCAAACAGATTTCAGCTGTTTTTGATTTGTTTGAAAAATATGGAGTGAAGGAAGAGAAATTCTTTTGCCTAAACCAAGAGAAATTTATAAGTATATTTTCAGATTTTTTTGTGTTTGAAAACGTAGATGATGTTGCTAAAGACTATTTTGAAAATTTTAATTGCATAGCCATTGCAGTCGGTCTTTTGGATGGCGATATATTCTCCGTGAACATTTACAAAGAAGGAGAACTGATTGACGGAATGGTTGTCGGTGAAAATTTACAGGAATTCGGTTTAACGCCAAAGGAAATTAATTCTGATTCCGTGGAAAAATATTTTTCCCTAGCACCTGCTGAATTTAACGATATTTTAAGTCTCGGAGATTGTGAATTGATTTGTGAAAAATTATCATCAGCACTCAACATAAAGGTCGACCCGAAAGAAATAAACTTTAAAAATAAAGGTGTTGAAAAGTTTGTTTATTAATTTAAAAAAGAGGAAATAAAAATATGTTATTGATATTAGTTTTCGGTGTGTGGTTTTTAAATCTCGCAACTTTTTACTTGTGCAACGTTGAATATATATGTAGAGATTTATCTAAAAGCGCAAAAAGAAAATTTCATAAAAGTGAAAAAAATATCGTATCAAAGCTGTTGTTTATTAAAAGCTTCAAACAATCAAATATCTTTTATTGGGGAATGAATTTTCTGAACAATATTTCTGTAGTTTTCGGAATTATAGTTTTTATTGTCCATTTGATTGCGGATATTGATTTGTTCTATAATTATGTCGGTGCATATTTTTCGGTTTTGCTTGTTGCAAATTTTGTTATGTCTGTGTTGATGCGGCTGTTGACACATATTATAGAGAATAAAAGCATATTTGCAAAAATCTTTTTAGCTATAATGTTTGTAGCGTATCTTGCAGGGTTTTTTATAATTTCCTTCGGTAAAATATTTTAAAGGGCAACAAAAAAGACACTTTCATTTTGAAAGTGTCTTTTATATGTTGTAAGCTAAATTGTTGCTGACGCAACAGCTAAATTATGATGTTCATAGCTAAATTTCACATTGTGAAGCTAAATTAAATTCGCCTTCAGTCGGGAGATGCCCGATTTCGCTCCGAAGGAATTTAGCTGACGTTAGTTAATTTAGCTCGCGTTGCGAATTCAGCTGACCGAAGGTCATTATGCAAGGATTTCGCCCATCATACCGGGAGCTGCAAATGCTGCGTTTGACTCGTCTGTGTCGATGTGCATTGCAAGAGCGTAGCTCGGGCTAACGCGAACAACAACATCACCGAAAACAAGTGTACGTCCGTCAGACTCAACCTTAACGTCAACAATCTGCTTGTCGCAAACACCGTACTTCTCAGCATCTTCGGGAGTTGCGTGGATGTGACGCTTAGCTACGATAACGCCTTCTGAAATTTCAACCTCACCCTTGGGGCCGACGAGCTTACAAGCGCCGCTGCCTGCGATGTCGCCTGACTCACGGCAGGGAGCAACAATGCCGATTGAACGAGCGTCAGAAGCTGAAAGCTCAACCTGTGTGTCGGGACGTGTGGGGCCAAGGATAGAAACAGCAGGGAAGCTGCCCTTTGCGCCGATAACCTGAACTCT
>JAZROM010000050.1:0-18262 GCA_045648745.1 Acutalibacteraceae bacterium
CTCGATTTTAATAGACGAAGCAAGAACCCCGTTAATCATTTCAGGTGCAGGAGATAAATCAACAGACCTTTATCAGCTTGCAGACAGATTTGTTCGTACGCTTCATTCTTACAAAGTAACAGAAAGCGATACTAAACAGTCATATGAAGATATAGATGCAGACTATATGATAGACGAAAAGGCAAAAACTGCAACTCTTATGAAATCAGGTATAGAAAAAGCAGAAAAAGCTTTTGGTGTTGAGAATTTATCAGACCCTGACAATATGACACTTTCGCATCATATCAATCAGGCATTAAAAGCTCACGGAACAATGAGCCGTGACCGTGATTATGTAGTAAAAGATGATCAGGTAATTATAGTTGATGAATTTACCGGCAGACTTATGTTCGGACGTCGTTACAGCGACGGACTTCATCAGGCAATCGAAGCAAAAGAAGGCGTAAAGGTAGAGCGCGAAAGTAAAACCCTTGCTACCATTACATTCCAGAACTATTTCAGACTCTATAATAAGCTCTCAGGTATGACGGGTACTGCCCAGACCGAAGAAATGGAATTCCAGGAAATATACAAGCTGGATGTAATTGTGGTTCCCACCAACAAAGAGCTTGCAAGACAGGACCTTCCCGATGCTGTATATAAAACTGAAAAAGGTAAGTTTTTGGCAGTTATCGAGCAGATAAAAGAATGTAACCAAAAAGGTCAGCCTGTGCTTGTAGGTACAGTAACAATCGAAAAATCAGAGCTTTTGTCAGCTCTTTTAAAAAGAAATGGAATTAAGCACGAAGTCTTAAATGCCAAATTCCACGAAAAAGAAGCGGAAATCATCGCCCAGGCGGGTAAATTCGGTGCAGTTACCATTGCTACCAATATGGCGGGCCGTGGTACTGACATTATGCTTGGCGGTAACGCTGAATACCTTGCAAAGGCTGCAATGCGCCGTAAGGGTTACACTGAGGAACTCATCGTTGAGGCAACAGGCTTTGCTGAAACAGATAACGAAGATATCATCAACGCAAGAAACGAATTCTCTGCACTCGAAAAGCAGTTCAAGGAAGAAATCAGCGGTGAAGCACAGCAGGTGCGTGACGCAGGCGGTCTCTTCATCATCGGCACTGAGCGTCACGACTCACGTCGAATTGACAATCAGCTCCGCGGCCGTGCAGGTCGTCAGGGTGACCCCGGTGAAAGCCGTTTCTACCTTTCACTTGAAGATGATCTTATGCGTCTTTTCGGCGGTGACAGACTCCAGAGCGTTATGACAACTCTCAACGCTGACGAGGATATGCCGATTACAAATAAGATGGTTTCAAAATCAATCGAATCAGCTCAGAAGAAGAAGGAATCGCAGAACTTTGCAATCCGTAAGAGCGTTCTTAAGTACGACGATGTTATGAACAGACAGCGTGAGCTTATCTACGGTCAGCGTAACAGAGTTCTTGACGGTGAGGACATCAAGGCTTCTATTCTCAAGATGCTTGACGAATCTGTTGAGGAGTCAGTTGACTTCTACTGCTCATCAGCTTTACCGAAGGAAGACTGGAACATCTCAGGCCTTCGCGACAAGTATCTCGGTTGGATTACAGATCCGACAGACTTCACCGACGAGGCTTCATTTGACAGAGAGTCTGCAAAGCAGATGCTTCTTGAAAGAGGTCACGAGCGTTATGAAGCACGTGAAGCAGAGCTTACACCCGAGGTTATGCGCAGCCTTGAGCATATGATTCTTCTTCGTAATGTTGATACATTCTGGATGGAGCATATCGACTCTATGGAAGAGCTCAAGCGCGGTATCGGTCTTCGTGCTTACGGTAACCAGGACCCCGTTGTTGCTTACAGAATGGAAAGCTACGATATGTTTGACGAGATGAGCACATCAATCCGTGAGTCAACAGTCCGTCAGATGCTTACTGTCAGAATCCGCAGTGAGGAAGACACAAAGCGTGAACAGGCTGCAAAGGTTACAAGTGAAAGCGGTGCTTCCGACGGAAGCGAAAAAGGCAGAACAGTCCGTAAAAAAGAGGCTCCCGGCCCTAACGATCCCTGCCCCTGCGGTAGTGGTAAGAAGTACAAAAAGTGCTGCGGTAACCCCGCAAATCAGACGAGATAAATAAAATTAACGAGCAATCCGAAAATTCGGATTGCTCGTTTTGTTATACTATATATATATCAGGTATTATCAGAGTTTAACCTTTTTAGTTGCAACATTGCACACAACACACGCTGTTGTGCCGAGTAGTGTAATGCAGAGCCACGATGCAACCGTACCACCCCAACCGAAGTTTTCGGAAAGAAGTGCAAAGCCGTAGGTTGATGCCGCACTGCCGACATAAGTCATAAAATTAAGCGCACCCGAAAGCGTGGAAACATTCTCATCATCTGCAAGTGCCGCAGGCAGGAAGCAGACGAGAATAAGATTTATGCCATGCATACAAGCAACAATCACCGCTGACATCACAACTGTCAGGATAACTGACAGGTCGTGGAACAACGCAAGTACAACTGCACATATAACTGCACAGATAAAGAAAATTGCAGCACTCTTGAACGGCTTTTTGCCGAGCTTATTGTAAATAACCGATGTCATCTGTAAACTTGCAAGACTGAACAGCGGAATAATAACACTCGATAAAATCGAAATCTCACTGCCGAGATTGAATGCTTCGGAAACAAAAGTAGGCACCCACGTCGTTACACCGTCACGCAGTGAGCCCTGAAGCATAATGGCGAGCATTATGATTATAAGCACGGGTATGCTAACCTTGATGGATATTTTTTTGCCCGACTTACTCTTCTGGTGCAACGGGTAGACGATTTCACATTTCTTCTCGATTGCCGTAATTTTTGCATACCACACAGATGAAATAACAATCGCAACTGCTGAATAAACAAAGAACACTGCACGCCAGCCTGCAAATGAAATAATCGCAGGTGAAACAAGATAAATAAGTATCGTCGCAATTGTACTGCCCCAGCTCACAACGACGCAACCCTTATTGTAATCGTCTGATTCCATTGCCGAGGACATAATCTTGACCATCGGCGGCCACATAAACGACTGTGCAAAGCCGTTCAACGCCCACACTATACACATCATTGCACCGTTCGGGCAAAGCGGAATGAGCATATTCATTGCAACAGTGGTCGCAAAACCGATAACCATAAGTTTTTTCGGGTTGATTCTGTCACCGAGCCATCCGCTGATAAGCTGACCGACACCGTAGGTTATAAAACCTAGTGTTGTTACAAGTCCTGCCGAGGTTTTGTCTATATCCCCTGCCTGTATTATCGCTGCAATAACAGCGGCAAAATTAACCCTTGTCAGGTAACTTACAAAGTAAGCCGCCGCACAAAGGTACGTCAGTTGTTTTGCATTTTTTCTGTCTAACTTCTGCATAATATCTCTTTTCTGTATAACGCAAATTCGGGTCGGCAGAACGCCGACCCTTTTTGGTTTTAGTCTTCTTTTACTTTAAGTGCAATTCCGAGTTCATCAAGCTGAATCTCATCAACTGCTGCCGGGCACTCTGTCATCGGCTCACTTGCATTCTGTACCTTCGGATATGCAACAACATCACGAAGGCTCTCGCAACCGAGCATCTGCATAACAAGACGGTCAAGACCGATACCCATACCACCGTGCGGCGGTGCACCGTACTTGAATGCGTCTGTAAGATAACCGAACTTTGCATAAGCCTCTTCATCAGAGAGACCAAGCAGAGAGAACATTCTCTTCTGAAGGTCGGGGTTAGTGATACGGATTGAGCCTGAGCTGAGCTCAACACCGTTAAGAACAAGGTCATAAGCCTTTGCACGTACCTTTGACTTGTCTGTCTCAAGATAGTCGAGACATTCGTCCATCGGAGATGTGAACGGGTGGTGCATTGCAACCCATGTCTGGCTGTCCTCGTCCCAATCAAAGAACGGGAACTCTGTAATCCAGAGAAGGTTGAACTTGTCCTGAGGAATGATATCAAGTCTCTTTGCAACTTCCTGACGGAGTGCACCAAGAACTGAATATACGATTGAATTCTTCACGTCACCGATGATAAGAACAACGTCACCTGCCTGTGCATCTGCACGCTCAAGGATAGCAGCCATCTCGTCTTCAGTCATAAACTTTGCGAAAGATGAAGCCATTGTTCCGTCCTCGTTGAGTCTTACCCAAGCAAGACCCTTTGCGCCACTGCCACGTACCATCTCTGTAAGCTTGTCAATTTCCTTACGGGTAAGCTTTGTCACAGCGTTCTTTGCAGTGATACCACGGACTGAACCGCCCTCTGCAACAGGACCGCTGAATACACCGAAGCCACAATCCTTAACAATGTCGCTAAGGTCATAAAGCTCCATACCGTAACGTGTATCAGGCTTGTCTGAACCGTAACGATCCATTGACTCCTTATAAGTAAGACGCGGAATGGGAGTTTCGATATCAACACCGAGAGCTTCTTTGAAAACTCTCTTCATATATCCCTCACCGATTGCAAGAACGTCTTCCATATCAACAAAAGACATCTCAAGGTCAATCTGTGTGAATTCAGGCTGACGGTCTGCACGGAGGTCTTCGTCACGGAAGCAACGTGCGATCTGCATATATCTGTCAAAACCTGCTACCATTGAAAGCTGTTTGTAAAGCTGAGGTGACTGCGGAAGAGCATAGAATGTTCCGTTATGGATACGGCTGGGAACAAGGAAGTCTCTTGCACCTTCGGGAGTTGACTTGATGAGAATGGGTGTTTCGATTTCGATAAATCCGTTCTCGTCGAAGTAGTCACGTGTGATTTTGCAAATCTTGTGACGCATAATGATATTCTTCTGAAGGTCCGGACGACGAAGGTCGAGATAACGGTACTTAAGTCTTGTAAGTTCCGATGTCTGACAGTTCTCAACAATTTCAAACGGAGGAGTTTCACTCTTGCCGAGTACTCTGAGATCCTTAACATCGATTTCGATGTCACCTGTCGGGATATCCTTGTTCTTTGAAGAACGCTCACGGACAATACCCTTTGCCATAAGTACAAATTCACTTCTTGCTGCGAATGCCTTTTCAAAAATTTCCTTATCTGTGTTCTCGTCAAATGCAAGCTGAACAATACCTGTTCTGTCACGGAGGTCAATGAAGATAAGTGCGCCGAGGTCACGCTGACGCTGTACCCAACCTGCAACAGTTACTTCTTTGCCTGCGTCTGTAATTCTTAAGTCACCGCAATAATCGGTGCGCTTTAAACCGGTCATAAAATCCATTACATTAAGCCTCCCAAAAATTTGCTTATATCAATTGCCTTCGAGCCGTTTACCATATCCTGCAGATCGTTTGCAGCACAACGGAGTGAAAGATCCATAAATGTATCTGCAAATTCATCGAGTGCAATTTCGGTAACATCGCCCGTCTGCATATTTTTAACTCTTGCAACATTTGCCTTGATGTCGTCCTCACCGATAACAGTTGTGAACTTCGCACCGATTTTGTCGGCATATTTCATCTGTGCCTTGAGTGAACGGCCGACAACATCAAACTCTGCAAACATACCTGACTGACGGAGCTCGGTTGCGAGTGCGGCAGCTTTTAAAGATGCCTCGTCACCGATGTTTGCGATGTAGATGTCGCATTTCTTTGCTTCGGGAAGTTTGATTCCCTGTGCTTCAAGCAAAAGAAGAAGTCTCTCGATACCCATACCGAAGCCAAGTGCAGGTACATGTGCACCGCCGATTTCTTCGATAAGTCCGTCATAACGGCCACCTGCACATACGGCACTCTGTGCGCCGAGTGAATCGGTAAGGAATTCGAAAACTGTTCTTGTGTAGTAATCAAGACCGCGTACGATGTGGGGATTGACTTCGTAAGAGATGCCCATATTATCAAGGTACATCTTAACTTTTTCAAAGTGATCCTTACACTCGTCGCAAAGGTAGTCAAGGATAATCGGTGCATCTGCCGCAATCTCGTGGCAGACAGGACTCTTACAGTCAAGAATACGCATCGGGTTACGGTCAAGTCTGTCAAGACAGGTGCCGCAGAGTTCACCCTTGCGTGACTCGAAGTAAGCCTTGAGCGCAGCGTGATATTCCTTTCTGCACTTCGGGCAACCGATTGAATTTATCTCAAGACGGATTCTGTCAACTCCGAGGAAGCCGAAAACTTCGTTCGCAACCGAGATAACCTCTGCGTCAGCAGCAGGTGAAGCCGTGCCGTAGCACTCGATTCCGAACTGGTGGAATTCACGCAGTCTGCCTGCCTGAGGCTTTTCGTAACGGTAGCAGGATGTGATGTAGCTTACCTTCTGCGGCATCGGCTCGTTTGTGAGGCCGTGCTCAAGGAATGCTCGTGCAGCACCTGCAGTGCCCTCGGGACGAAGTGTGATTGAACGTCCGCCCTTGTCTTCAAATGTGTACATTTCTTTCTGCACAACGTCAGTTGTATCGCCAACCGAACGTGTGAAAAGCTCCGTATGCTCAAAAACAGGAGTTCTGATTTCTCTGAAACCGAACTCGTTTGCAATTTCGAGCACCGTTTTTTCAACAAACTGATTCTTGTGACTGTCCGCAGGAAGAACATCAAGTGTTCCCTTGACAGCCTTTGTAATAAGTGCCATAAATTAGTCTCCTCATATGTAAAGTTATCTGCATTTCAACGCGCAGATAACGCACCGAATAACCGCCGACTTTTTTGACTAAATCGGTGGTTATTCCGTGTGATTTTATAAATTCAGATTAGTGCTTCGGGTTTACGATATCTCGCCAGTCAAGGTCGCCTCTGTCAAGGCTGTGGATAAGAGCCTCTGCTGTTGCAATGTTAGTTGCTGCAGGCACGTTGTGAACGTCGCAGATACGAAGAAGGCTGCTGACATTCGGCTCGTGTTCCTTGGGGTCAAGAGGGTCGCTGAAAATAAGAAGCATATCAATTTCGTTGCAGGCAACAAGTGAGCCTATCTGCTGGTCGCCACCCTGAGCACCTGCAAGAAATCGTGTGATTTCAAGGCCTGTTGCATCAGCTACAAGCTTACCTGTTGTACCCGTTGCAAAGATTCTGTGTCGGCTCAGAATACCGCAGTACGCAATGCAAAACTGGGTCATAAGTTCTTTCTTTGCATCGTGTGCAATAATTGCAATGTTCATTTAAATTTAACCCCTTCCTTAGTTTTAGTTATCTTGTGTCTGTGTGGTTTCCTCTGTTGCTTCAGCGGGAGCTTCCTCGGCGGGAACTTCTTCTGCTTCCCCATCCTCGTGCTCAACTGGAGTGATTGTGATAAGACGCTCACCCTCGGTTACACGCATTACGCGTACACCCTTTGACGGACGGGCAAATGTGCTGATGCCGTCTGCCGGGATTCGTATAATGATACCGTCTGATGCAATGAGAATAATATCGTCATTATCGCTGACAGATGTAACTGCAGCAATATCTCCGTACTTTTCAACGTGGTAGTTGATAAGACCCTTACCGCCTCTGGACTGAACACGGTAGTTGTCAAAGTCACTCTTTCTGCCGTAGCCGGTTTCGCTGACTGTGAGGATAGTCTTGCCTTCCTCAACAACAGTCATACCGACAACCTCGTCACCGTCCTTGAGCTCGATTGCCTTAACACCACGTGCAGTTCTGCCGATAGGACGTGCATCGTTTTCGTTGAACCTGATACACATACCCTTCTTTGTTGCAACGATAAGGTCATCGTTACCCGTTGTGGTTGTTACCCATGCAAGTTCGTCACCTTCATCAAGAGTGATCGCAAGAACACCTGCACGGCGGATTGATTTATATTCTTCAAGGCTTGAACGCTTGATAATACCCTTACGGGTGAACATACAAAGGTAACCTGTATCCTCGTCAGCAGCTGTGAAACGAATCATTGAAGAAACCTTTTCGTCTGCTTCAAGCGGAAGAAGGTTGATGATATTCATACCCTTGCTTATTCTTGAGCCCTCGGGAATTTCGTAACCCTTAAGCTTGAATGTGCGTCCTCTTGTTGTGAAGAACGAAATATAATCGTGAGTCGATGCGGTGAACATCGTACGTACAATGTCGTCTTCTCTTCTTGTGAGACCCTTGACACCTCGTCCTCCTCGACGCTGAGTCTGATACTCTGTCATCGGGATACGCTTGATGTAACCGAAATCTGTGAATGTGAATACACAAGTCTCTTCAGGAATAAGATCTTCGATATCAACCTCGCCTGAGACGTTCATAATCTCTGTACGACGGTCGTCACCGTACTTATCAGCAATCTCAAGAGCTTCTGTCTTGACAACGCCGAGAAGCTTTGCCTCGTCTGAAAGAAGATCGAGGAAGTATGCAATCTTTTCCTTGAGTTCACCGAGTTCGTCTTCGATTTTAACTCTTTCAAGACCTGTCAACTGACCGAGACGCATCTGCACAATAGCCTGTGCCTGTACATCGTCAAGGCCGAAACGCTCCATAAGAGCTTCCTTACCTTCGTTGATACTCTTTGATGCACGAAGGATATTGATAACTTCATCGATGAAGTCGAGTGCTGTAAGAAGACCTTCAAGAATGTGTGCTCTGTCCTGAGCTTTTTTGAGGTCAAACTGAGTTCTTCTTGTAACAACCTCCTGCTGGAAGTCGATGTAGTTGCGAAGAACATCCTTGAGTGTGAGAACTTTCGGTTCGCCGTTTACAATGGCGATCATAATAACACCGAATGTTGTCTGCAACTGTGTGTATGAATAAAGCTGATTGAGAACAACCTGCGGATTTGCATCACGCTTAAGGTCGATAGCGATGTGCATACCTGCTTTTGAAGAATAGTCGTTGATATCGGAGATACCTTCGATTCTCTTATCCTTAACGAGGTCTGCGATGCTTTCAATAAGCTTTGCTTTATTTACTGTGTACGGAATTTCCGTAACCTTGATTTCAAAGCGTCCGTTTTTCTTTTCAACAATCTCTGCTCTTGCTCTTACGATAACCTTACCGCGGCCTGTTGCGTAAGCAGCACGGATACCCGAACGGCCCATAATGATACCGTTTGTCGGGAAGTCCGGACCCTTGATGTGCTCCATAAGGTCATCGAGAGTTGCATCGGGATTATCGATAAGACAACACATACCGTCAATAACTTCCTTGAGGTTATGCGGAGGAATGTTTGTAGCCATACCAACGGCAATACCCATTGAACCGTTGACAAGAATATTCGGGAAACGTGACGGAAGAACTGTGGGTTCCTTAAGTCTGTCGTCATAGTTTGTTGTAAAATCAACTGTTTCCTTGTCGATATCTGTCAGCATACGAAGAGCCATTTTGCTCATTCGCGATTCTGTGTATCTGTAAGCAGCTGCAGGGTCACCGTCGATTGAACCGAAGTTACCGTGACCGTCAACAAGAGTGTATCTCATTGAGAAGCTCTGTGCCAAACGAACCATCGCATCGTAAACAGAAGCGTCGCCGTGAGGATGATATCTACCGAGAACGGAACCGACGGTATCGGCACACTTACGGTAAGCCTTGTCAGGAGTAAGATTGTTCTCGTACATAGTGTAGAGAATACGGCGGTGAACAGGCTTCAGACCGTCACGGACATCGGGAAGTGCACGGGAAACGATAACCGACATTGAATAGTCAAGGAATGATTTTCTGACTTCCTTGTTGATGTCAACGTTATATATCTTCGTATCAACCAGATTGGCTTTGAAGTCTTCTTCGTTATTAATAATTTCTTTTGCCATTTTTCAACCTTCCTCCTTTCTTATACGTCAAGATTCTGAACGTACTTAGCGTTCTTTTCAATGAATTCACGGCGCGGCTCAACCTTGTCACCCATAAGAATCGAGAATGTTTCGTCTGCTTCCATAGCATCTTCAAGAGTTACACGAAGCATAATTCTTGTCTTCGGGTCCATTGTTGTTTCCCAGAGCTGTTCGGGGTCCATTTCACCAAGACCCTTGTATCTCTGGATGTCGCAGCTACCGCCGAATTCTGCAATTTTTTCGTCACGTTCTTCGTCAGAGAAAGCGTAAGCGCTCTTCTTGCCCTTACTTATCTTGAACAAAGGCGGCTGTGCAAGATACACGTGACCTGTGTCGATAAGCGGACGCATATATCTGAAGAAGAATGTAAGAAGAAGTGTTCTGATATGAGCACCGTCGACATCGGCATCGGCCATGATAACGACTTTGTCATATCTTAACTTGTTTATATCAAACTCGTCACCGATACCCGTACCGAGTGCGGTAACAACGGGAATAAGCTTTTCGTTGGAGATAACCTTGTCGAGACGTGATTTCTCAACGTTGAGCATTTTACCCCAGAGAGGAAGAATTGCCTGATACTGTCTGTCTCTGCCTTCCTTAGCTGAACCACCCGCAGAGTCACCCTCTACGATGTAGATTTCTGTACTGTCAGAGCTTTTTTCCGTACAGTCGGCAAGTTTACCGGGAAGTGAGTTACCCTCAAGCACACTCTTGCGTCTTGCAAGGTCACGTGCCTTACGTGCAGCCTCTCTTGCACGGGAAGCATCAAGTGCCTTTGAGAAAATAGCCTTTGCGACAGCAGGGTTTTCCTCAAAATATGTCATAAGCTTTTCGTATACCATTGCGGAAACGATGCTTGTGATTTCTGTATTACCGAGCTTACCCTTAGTCTGTCCTTCAAACTGAGCCTCGGTCAGCTTTACGCTGATAACGGTTGTAAGACCTTCACGGACATCTTCACCTGACAATTTCTTGTCACCGTCCTTAAGAATACCGTACTTCTTACCGTAATCGTTGAAAACACGTGTCAGCGCAGTCTTGAAACCTGTTTCGTGAGTACCACCGTCGATTGTGTTAACGTTGTTTGCGAAAGAAAGGATAATTTCGTTGTAGCTGTCGTTGTACATCATTGCAACTTCAGCATACTTGTCATCCTTTGATGCAGAGAAATGAATCGGCGGTGTGTGAAGAGGAGTCAACGCACGGCTTGTGTTGATATACTCAACAAAGCTTGAAAGACCGCCTTCGTAGCAATAAACTTTTTCTACAATATTCTCAGGGTCACGGGAGTCTGTAAGTGTGATTGAAAGACCTGCGTTAAGGAATGCTGATTCACGGAGTCTTCTTTCGAGAATATCAAATTCATATTCAACAGTCTCTGTAAAGATTTCGGGGTCAGCCTTGAAACGGATAAGTGTTCCTGTCTCTTCGGTGTCACCGATAACCTTCATATCGCACACTGCGTTACCGCGTGAGAATTTCTGATAATGAACGTGTCCGTCAAGGGAAACCTCTGCTTCCATCCACTCTGAAAGAGCGTTAACAACAGATGAACCAACACCGTGAAGACCACCAGAAACTTTATAGCCGCTTCCGCCGAACTTACCGCCTGCGTGGAGAACTGTAAGAACAACAGTAAGGGTCGGGATGCCCATTTTATCGTGAATTGCAACGGGGATACCACGGCCGTTATCGCGTACGGTGATGATATCACCGGGCAAAATTTCTACTTCAATGTGAGTGCAGAAGCCTGCAAGGGCTTCGTCGATGGAGTTGTCAACAATTTCGTAAACAAGGTGGTGAAGACCGCGGGGGCCGGTTGAACCGATGTACATACCCGGTCTTTTTCGGACAGCTTCAAGACCTTCAAGAACCTGAATCTGGTCAGCACCGTATTCTTCGTTTACTACCGTATTCATCGCTTCTTCAAGCATTGACTCGTCCGTTACATCTGCCGTTACGGGCTGGAATTCTACTTTTTCTTCTTTAGCCACGGTTAGTACCTCCGTTTAACTGATTGAGGAAACCTGACGGTTTCTTCTGCTTCTTGGGTTTCCAGAGCGGCGGATGTGCAAGCTTTGCTCTGGTTGAAGAAGACTTTTTAAGAATCTTGTTTGTTTCGATAACAAAGAGTGTCATCTCGTCCATATAGTCAACACAGTTTGCGAGAAGATTTTCGTCATCATAGATTGAACCGAGAATCGTAACAACAATCACGCTCTGTGTCTGATTTGTGCCGTCGTTGTAAACTTCGTTAAGCATATTGAAGAGCTTACGCATCTGCACGGGGTCGTTCTTTGCTACTGTCTCGCGGAACTTTGCGTTACCGTGATTTACAAAGAAATCATCTGCAAGGAACTCACCGTATTTTTCAATGTTCTGCTTGTACTCCTCTTTGAGCTCGGGATAAATCTGAACAAATCTGCTGCCGAGAGTAACAAGGTCATAGTAAACAGAACCACTCTTTGCTGCTGACTTTGAAACGGGCTGAGGAAGCTTCTTCGCCTTTTCCTTTTTGCCGTAAATGTCTTTGATGCCGTCTGAGAAATCGTTGATTATATATCTGACATCACGGTCATCAACCGTATCAATGTTAAAAAGGCTCGTTGAAACTTTTTTAAAGTCGGAATCGACTGCACTGTCCGCCTGTGAAAGTGCACAGAGAAGAGAAATCTTACCCTCGAAATATTCGATTTTTGCAGTGCCGTTCTTACCGCCGTAAGTGAGGATTGTTGCGCCGTTTTTCTCGCTGACGGGCAATGCACCTTTTTCTGTATCTGCAGGGACAATTACTGAAAAGCCGTTAGAATTCATCGTGCTTTCGATGCCCTTGATAATCATTGAAAATGCTGAATTAAGTTCCATATTTTTAAGCTCCTTACGCTATATTTATAATATAAGTCAATAATTATAAGAATTATATCATATTAATATAATTTTGTCACTATTTTTTTGCGCAAAAAATGAATGTTTTTTTGAATTTTTTGCACCCAAAAAACCTCGGTTTTCCTTGACTTAACAGCGTAACTATGGTAATATGTTAAACTGTTTAATAATGCAAACGGAGATGGTGTAAAATGTTGAACGCACTTATTCTTTTCGGAGGTGTTTCGAGTGAACACGATGTTTCTGTCGTGTCCGCAAAATCTGTTATCGAAAACATCCCCACAGATAAATATAACGTGACAATGGTCGGTATCAGCAAGGACGGCCGATGGTTCAGATACACGGGTGATGTTGCAAATCTGCCCGAAGACAAGTGGCTTGAAGATACCGAAAATCTTACAAAAGCAGTCATTTCACCCGACCGAAATGACCACGGACTTCTCGTTTTTGAAGACAGCGGTGTGAAAACTGTACGCATCGATGTCACTTTCCCCGTGCTTCACGGTAAAAACGGTGAAGACGGTACAATCCAGGGCTTCCTTCAGGTTGCAGGTATCCCGTTCGTCGGATGCGATATGCTCGCTTCCGCTTGCTGTATGGATAAGGTTATGACCAACACTCTTGCCGATGCAGCAGGAATTCCTCAGGCAAAATGGCTCGGCTTCAACTCTTACGATTACGGCAAAGAGCCTGAAAAATACATAGAAAAAGCAGCAGAATACCTCGGATTCCCGATTTTTGTAAAACCTGCAAACGCAGGTTCTTCCGTTGGTGTAAGTAAGGCTGACAATAAAGAAAGTCTTGCAGTTGCAATCGAAAAAGCATTCAGAGAAGACTCAAAGCTCGTGCTTGAAGAAGGCATTGACGGTATCGAGGTTGAATGTGCTGTTATGGGTAATGATGAGCCGGTTGCATCAGTCTGCGGTGAGGTTGTCCCCTGTAACGATTTCTACGATTACGAAGCAAAGTATGTAAATCCCGCAAGTGAGCTTCACATCCCTGCCCGTCTTTCTGACGAGAAGCACGAAGAAGTTCGCGCAGCAGCAAGAAACGCTTACAAGGCACTCGGTTGCTCGGGTCTTACAAGAGTTGACTTCTTCGTACGCAAGTCAGACGGACTTGTAATGCTCAACGAGCCGAACACAATCCCCGGTTTCACATCAATCAGTATGTACCCGAAAATGTTTGCCGCTTCAGGCATCCCCTATGCTGAGCTTATCGACAAGCTCTTCACCCTTGCATTGGAGAAGTGGGCAGAATGAATTGTGTTATAACTTTATGCGACCACCACAATGTGCAGGGTCAGACAGAAAATGCTGAGCTGACAACTACCGCGGAAATTCACGGCACTGCAGAAGATTATTTCATCATTTACGAAGAGCAGTCCGAAGAGCTTCAGGGTTGCACAACCACCGTGCATGTTGAAAATTCCGACAAGGTAACCATCACTCGTTCCGGTGCATATAACACCGAAATGAAAATGGAAAAAGGCAAACGCAACCTCTGCTGTTACAACACTCCCGTAGGGCAGATTATGATGGGTGTTCACACCACGGCAATCCGCTCGGAATACGAGGAGGGCAAAAAAACAATCCTCGATTTTTCGTATTCACTCGATTTCAATAACGAGCTTTTAAGCAAGAACAGAATTAAAATTACTGCTAAATATTAAGGAGGCAATAAAATGTCTTACATCGTAAACAAAGTACAGGAACAACTTAAAAATGCTGTTTACGCTGCAGTTGAGGCAGCCGTCAATGACGGTGCTTTTCCGCAGATGCCGACTGCAGAATTCAAAGTAGAAATCCCAGCAGACCGTGCAAACGGTGACTTTTCTGCTAATGCTGCAATGGTATGGGCAAGAGAGCTTCGTTCAGCTCCGAGAAAAATTGCAGACACAATTATGGAAAAAATCAGCCTTGACGGCACATACTTCTTACGCGCAGATGTTGCAGGTCCCGGCTTTATGAACTTCTACCTCAGCGATAGCTACTATGCTGATATCCTCAAGGATATCCGTGAAAAGGGTAAGGACTACGGCCGTTCAGATTACGGTCAGGGTAAGAGAATCAACGTTGAATTTGTTTCTGCAAACCCGACAGGACCGATGCATATGGGTAACGCACGTGGCGGTGCGCTCGGCGACTGCCTTGCTGCCGTTCTTGACTATGCAGGTTACGAGGTAAGCCGTGAGTTCTACATCAACGACGCAGGTAACCAGATTGACAAATTCGCACTTTCACTCGATATCCGTTATCAGCAGATTTACAAGGGTGAAGATGCTGTTGAGCTTCCCGAGGACAGCTACCACGGTGAGGATATCAAGGTAAGAGCACAGGAATTTGCCGACGTTTACGGTGATAAGTTCATTGACGCAAGTGAGGAAGATCGCAGAAAGGCTCTTGTTGACTTTGCTCTTCCCAAGAATATCCAGGCAATGAAGGACAACCTCACAAAGTACCGTATCGAATATGACACATGGTTCCACGAAAGTACACTTCATAACGGAACAGAGCTTAAAGACACACTCGACCTTATGAAAGAAAAAGGTCTTACTTACGAGAAAGACGGCGCACTCTGGTACAAGAATATCGAAGTGCAGACAGAAAGACTTACAAAGCAGGGTTATTCACAGGAAGACATCGACAAGCTCGAGCTCAAGGACGATGTTCTTATCCGTGCAAACGGCAACCCGACATACTTCGCAGCAGACATCGCATACCACCGCAACAAGCTCGCAGTCAGAAACTTTGACACAGCAATCGACATCTGGGGTGCTGACCACCACGGTCACGTTGCAAGAATGCAGGGCGCACTTGATGCAATCGGTGTAGGCGGAGACAAGCTCGACGTTATTCTTATGCAGCTCGTCCGTCTGACACGCGACGGTGAAGTTGTAAGAATGTCAAAGAGAACAGGTAAGGCAATCACACTTGTTGACCTTCTTGAAGATATTCCTATCGACGCAGTACGTTTCCTCTTCAATATGAGAGAGCCGGGTTCACAGATGGAGTTCGACCTTGACCTTGCAGTTGAGGAAAGCTCACAGAATCCCGTTTACTACTGCCAGTATGCACACGCAAGAATCTGTTCAATCATCAGAAAGCTTGAAACAGAGGGCATTTCTCCCCGTGATTGTTCTGCGGAAGAGCTTGAAATGCTCAAGGAAGCTGAAGAACGTGAGTTAATTCGCCATTTAGCGGGCCTTACGAACGAGATAGTTGTTGCGGCAAGGAATTATGACCCCGCAAAAATAACTCGTTATGCAGTCGATCTGGCAACGCTTTTCCACAAGTTCTATAATGCTTGTCGTGTTAATTGCGACGATGAAAAGCTTATGCAGGCAAGACTCTACCTTTGCATCTGCGTAAAGGATACAATCAAGAACATTCTCGAAATGCTCAAAATCACAGTTCCCGAATCAATGTAATAACGACAAAAACGCGGTAAGGCTCCACACCTTTCCGCGTTTTATTTTTTCAGGTCAAATCCGACCGTTTCCGACAGTAATTTTTCGCAATAAATTTGTTACTTTTGAGCAAAAATTTGTAATAATTTTTAACCGAGAAATATATTTACAAAAGAGAATTTTTAGAGTATGTTTATATTAAAGACATATGGGAAAGTCTGTAAATAAAAGGGGGAAATCTAATGAAAAACAAAATGAAAAAACTGCTGTCCGTAGTACTTGCCGTCATTATGGCAATGTCCGTTTTTGCCGTCGGTGCATCGGCATGGTGGTGGGACGACGAGGACGAAGAAACTTACTTCTACGAGGAAATTTTTCTTGATAACGTCATTTACCTGATTGACTCGGAATTTATGACAGCAACCGTTACAGGCTACGAAACAGACGATGAAGGCAATTCTCTGCTCGGTGCAGACATCACTATTCCCGAATCCGTTTCGTACGAAGGCGACAGCTACACTGTTGATACAATCAGCTATTACGCTTTCAGCGATTGCTCAACGCTGACATCAATCACCATTCCCGAAACCGTAACCCACATTGACGATTACGCCTTCAGCGATGCCGCATATCTTGAAACCGTTATAATTCCCGAAACAACCGCATTTGATTATTTCGGCTCACACGTTTTTGACGGCACACCCGTCCTCGGTTACCTTGCAGAAAACTCCGAAAACGGTGCAGTTATACTCGGCAAAAATGTGCTTTACGCCTATGTCGGTACAGACAGTTCTTACACTGTACCCGAAGAAATCACAATAATTGCAGACTACTGCTTCTTCCTTTCAAGCGTGGAAGAAATCATTCTCAACGACAACATTACGGAAATCCGTGAATTCACTTTTTCAAACTGCCGCAACCTGAAAGAAATCACAGTTCCCGAAACTGTTGAATACATTGGTGAGGGCGCATTTTCCGGCTGTATCAGTCTTGAGAAGGCAACCATCGGTGATGCCATATACTCAATCGGTATAAAGGCCTTTGAAAACACTAAAATTAAAGAGCTTTATCTCGGTGACGACCTTGAAAACCTTGCAGGTGCATTCGCAGGCTGCAACACGCTTGAAAAATTTGTAATCAGTGAAAATAACGGCTATTATATGGACGGAGATGCACTCTGCTACCATTATGAATTTGAAGACGAATTTATTGAAAGCATCGAAATTCCCGACGAAATTCCTTTGAGCTTTGATACGCTTGAATATTTCATCATCACATCTGACAAAACATCCTACACTGTACCCGAAAACATCTCAGGCATCAACAGCTACGCTTTTTATAACAACAAGCAGATAAAAGAGGTTATCCTTACCTCCCCTGTTGATATTTACTCAGAAGCATTTGAATACTCAGGCATTGAAAGAATCGATTTTTCAAAGATTACAAGTGTCGGATACAACGCTTTCCTCGGATGTAAAGGCATCCAATCTGCAGACCTGAGCAACGCATATCTCGTTGACGACTCTGCTTTTGAAAACTGCACTTCACTGGAAGAGGTAACGCTCGGTGACGCACTGTATTACATCGGTTCACTTGCATTTGCAAACACAGCGCTCACAACAGTCGATATCGTCGGTGCCTACACTGTTGTTTGTGAGGGTGCATTCAAGGGTTGTGCCGAGCTTACAAGAATCAACTTCAACAGCGATGTTAACTACATTGATTCTTATATTGCTTCATACTGCCCTAACCTTGAAAGAGTTTACATTTCTGAGACAGTTACGTACGTGGACGAAAATGCTTTCGCATACAACGACGGTATTGTTTTCGAGGTTATCAAATACTCCGACGGCTATGACTTTGTTGAGGAAATGGGTTACGAGTACGAAATCGTAGGTAAGCTTTCATTCTTCGAGCGTTTGTCGAGATTCTTCACAAACCTGTTTAATGAAATTATGGATTGGTTTTTCCGTTGGTAAACGCATAAACACAAAGCGGTAAAGGTGATGAACCTTTACCGCTTCTGTGTTGTTATTACATTGACTCGGGAACTGTAATTTTCAGCATTTCGAGAATATTTTTGATTGTGTCCTTTACGCAGACGCAAAGGTAAAGTCTTGCCTGCATCAGCTTTTCGTCATCACAGCTTACACGGCAAGCGTTGTAGAACTTATGGAAAAGCGTTGCCAGGTCGACTGCATAGCGAGTTATTTTTGCGGGGTCATAATTCCTTGCCGCAACAACTATCTCGTTCGTAAGGCC
>JAZROM010000051.1:0-30837 GCA_045648745.1 Acutalibacteraceae bacterium
TGTTCGCCGATTAAAGTGGTACGCGAGCTGGGTTCAGAACGTCGTGAGACAGTTCGGTCCCTATCTGTCGTGGGCGCAGGATATTTGAGGAGAGCTGTCCTTAGTACGAGAGGACCGGGATGGACGCACCGCTGGTGCACCAGTTGTCATGCCAATGGCACGGCTGGGCAGCTAAGTGCGGACGGGATAAACGCTGAAAGCATCTAAGCGTGAAGCCCCCTCCAAGATAAGATATCCCATAGCGTAAGCTAGTAAGACCCCTCAAGGACTATGAGGTTGATAGGCTGCAGGTGTAAGAGTAGTGATACTTTCAGCTGGGCAGTACTAATAGGTCGAGGGCTTGACCATAGTTAATTGGTTCAAGTGGTACAACAAAGCGAAAAGCTAGACTCATACTTACTAAAACATGTCTTTGTTCAGTTTTGAAGGTGCGTAAACAATAACGAACTAAAACCGTAGCTAAACAGCTACGGTTTATTTTTTTGCAAATCGCCTGTTTTACAACACATTTTACAATCATTGTTGATTTTTTGAAAATATCTACTACAATGGCGATATATGGATATATTTATCCGATACAAGGAGTGATAATGTGAAAAAGACATTTAAACGAATTCTTGCATCTCTTATGGTGGCTGTAATGCTTCTGACTGCTGCACCTCTCAGTGGCTTAGCAGGCATTGAATTGCCCGACCTCAGCGCAATATTCTCTACCAAAGCCGATGCGGCTGAAGTGGTTTTTCCTATGAGCTCGATGAAAATAACGAAGCAACAATCACAGGCTACAACGGTGAAGTTCCGAGCGAGCTTGTAATCCCGTCAACAATCGATGGATATAAGGTTGTTGCAGTTGGTTCCGGGGCATTTTTAGAATGTGAGAAATATTGAACACGCATTTCTAAATTGTGTAAATTTAACCGAAATAACGCTTTACAACAAAGTTGAAATAATTTCTAGTGATGCATTTATAGGATGTCAAAGCCTTACTGATGTTTATTACTACGGAACAGTGGAAGATTGGAACAAGACTAGAATTCTTGGAAACGATGAGACTCTCCTCAACGCAACAATTCACTTCCTCGGTGAGCATAAATGGGTGCATATTAACGTTCCGTCAACTTGTTCCGTGCCGGATGTTAAGTACACTGTTTCTTACAGCTCATCGAACGATTCTGTTGCAACAGTCGATGCAAACGGAAATGTGACAACAAGAGGCACAGGCACTGCAACAATCACCGTAACCGTAA
Source organism: Acutalibacteraceae bacterium (assembly GCA_045648745.1). Taxonomy (GTDB): domain Bacteria; phylum Bacillota; class Clostridia; order Oscillospirales; family Acutalibacteraceae; genus CAG-488. The sequence continues at coordinate 1,248 of JAZROM010000051.1, forward strand.
CTGACGAATACGGTAACAGATACCTGTAATGTAAATGTTACTTACAAATGGTGGCAGTGGATTATTGTTATTGTCCTATTCGGTTGGATCTGGTATTAACACATAATCAAAATCAAAGGATGGCAGAGAAATCTGCTATCCTTTTTCTTAAATATATTTATATTAGTCGGCATTTTTAAATATTGGTTTCAACCGAAATTTCGCACAAACCCAGCCTCCTTCTATACAAGGGGGCTATGGTTACATTAATTTTTACCGAATCCCCACGAACTCCGATTTGTTAAATCGATTTCAAACTGTTGTTATCCGACAGTTTTCAATTTACTTTTGCACAATAATATGCTATATTGTATATTACAAAATCGTGAGGTGAATCTATGCGAATTTACGATATTATACTCAAAAAGCGTTACGGCGAAGAATTGACGGACGAGGAAATTGAATTTTTCGTAACCTCTGCAACAAAAGATGAAATTAAAGATTATCAGATTACCGCACTTCTGATGGCAATCTGCTTTAACGGTATGACTGTAAGAGAAACTGCAACACTTACAATGTGTATGGCACGTTCAGGAGATATGGTTGACCTGTCGAAAATTGACGGCTACACGGTTGATAAGCACTCAACGGGTGGTGTAGGTGACAAAACAACACTCATTGTTGCCCCTATTGTTGCGTCACTCGGCGGTAAGGTTGCTAAAATGTCGGGCAGAGGTCTCGGTCATACAGGTGGTACGGTTGATAAGCTCGAATCAATCGAGGGTTTTCAGACAACGCTCGCAGGAGAGGTTTTTCTTAATCAGGTTAACAGTATCGGCTTGAGCGTCATCGGTCAGTCGGGTGATCTTGCTCCCGCGGATAAGAGGTTTTACGCTTTACGCAATGACACGGCAACCGTGGACAGTATACCGCTTATTGCATCTTCAATTATGAGTAAAAAACTTGCAGCTGGATCAAAGGGCATTGTACTTGATGTAAAAACGGGCAGTGGTGCATTTATGAAAACTGTTGAAGAATCAGAAGCACTTGCCAAAGCTATGGTTTCAATCGGCAAATCTGCCGGCAGAGACACTGTTGCGGTTATCACCAATATGGATATCCCTCTCGGCAATGCAATCGGCAATTCTCTCGAAGTGATTGAAGCTGTTGAAACACTTAAGGGCAACGGTCCCGAAGACCTGACTGCAGTGTGTATCGAGCTTGCTGCCGATATGCTTACACTTGTAACGGGCAAGGATAAAGATACTTGCGTTTCTATGGCAAAAGAGGCAATCGCAGACGGCACGGCACTTGCAAAGCTCAAAGAAATGGTAGCTTCACAAGGCGGAAACCCTGAATGGATAACGGATACCGAGCTGTTCCCGAAAGCAGAGTTTTCTTGCGAAATCAAAGCAGAAACTGACGGTTATATCAGCTTTATGGATGCTGAAAAAATCGGTGTTGCGTCACTTTTACTCGGGGCAGGCAGGAATACAAAAGAAGATGTCCTCGATTTTTCTGCAGGTATCATTCTTAATAAAAAGACGGGTGACAAGGTTAACACAGGCGATGTGATTGCAACACTCTTTGCAAATGATAATTCGAAATTTGCTGTTGCAACCGAAAAGTTCAAAGAAGCACTTGTTTTCTCGGGTGATTCCGTCAAAAAACAACCGCTTATATATTTAACAGTTAGTTAGGTGAAATCAGGAGAAAACGCATTTAACTCAAAGCAGTAGGTGAAACTCAATTATACTGAATTGGTATTTGGGGTTTTAATTGACAAATTTTATTTAAAATGTTAGAATACACGTCAATCAGTTAATTTATATTAAAGTAAAATGTGGTTCGGTTAATATCCCGACAGCATAAACCGGAGGGGAATATGGCTAACAAAAAATATCCTTACAACAAAGTGTACGAACCTAAAGACTTGAAAGAATTGGTTGAATACTGTGCTGAAACATACGGCGACCAAAAGGCTTTCTGGTACAGAGAGAAAAATAAAGAAATCGTAAAATCCTTCAAGCAGGTTGCTGACGATGTCAGAGCACTCGGTACATATCTTCACAGCATAGGCTTTAAGAATAAGCACATTGCCGTTATGGGTGAAAACTGCTACGAGTGGATTATTTCATATTTTGCAATCGTAAACGGCGGCAACGTTGTTGTTCCGATTGATAAAGAAAATGTTGCAAATGACGTTCAGTTCCAGCTCACTCAAAGTGACACTGATCTCTTCCTTTATTCCGATACTTATTCAGATATAGCTGAATACTGCGATGTTCAAAGTATTAATTTTAAGTCATACAGCGAACTTATTGCAAAGGGCAACGAGCTTATCGCAAACGGTGATAAAAGCTTTGATTCCACGGTGATTGATGCAGAGCGTATGTGTGCAATTGTGTTCACATCAGGCACAACATCAGAGCCGAAAGGTGTTATGCTCAGCCATAAGGGTCTTGCGAAGGATGCTGTTATCAGCCTTCAGAACCTTTCTATTCCAAGCGGTACTGTTGCGCTTCTTCCCCTTTATCACACATTCGGCTTTATGGCATGCGTGCTTTGTCAGATGCTTGTAGCTTCTCCGGTTTATATAAACACCAGCCTCAAGCGTGCATTTGACGACATCAAATACGCAAAGCCCAAGCACATTTCTGTTGTGCCGATGCTTCTTATTGTTATTTATAATAAGATCTGGAGCAACGTGCGTGCAGGCGGTAAGGAAAAGATTTTCAAAACAATGATCAAGGTCAGCAATGCACTTCTCAAGGTCGGTATTGATATCCGTCGCAAGGTGTTCAAGCAGGTATTTGATGCATTCGGCGGCAATCTCGAAATGCTTATAACAGGCGGTTCTGCTATTGATGAAAAATATATCAAAGGCTTCAGAGATATCGGCATTACCGTCACAAACGGTTACGGTATTACCGAATGTTCACCGATTGTTTCAACAATGAGAACAAAGCACTATGCTCCCGCAAGTGTCGGTGCAATCCATCCCGAGCTTGAAGGCAGAGTTGTTGACGGTGAAGTTCAGATCAAGGGACCGACGGTTTTTCTCGGATATTATAAGAATGAAAAAGCAACAACCGAAGCGTTTGACGGTGAATGGTTCAAAACGGGTGACCTCGGCAGCATTGACGAGGACGGACTTCTTTACATTGAAGGAAGAAAGAAGAATCTTATCATTCTTTCAAACGGTAAAAACGTTGTTCCCGAAGAGCTTGAATCGCTCATTATGAACAATATTCCCGAGGTTAAGGAAATTCTCGTTTACGGCGAAGATGACAAGATTGTTGCAGAGATTTATCCCGATGCCGAAATTGACGGCGTAGAGGCTACAATCAAATCGAAGATAAACGAACTGAATCAGAAGTTACCTAACTTCAAGCGTATGGCAAAGGTTAAGTTTACGGATACTGAATTCCCGAAAACAACAACCAAGAAAATCAAGCGCACAAGAAAATAAAAAATAAGCAGTATTGAGTCTGAACTCAATACTGCTTAACTTTTTGTCTGTTATCTTTTCTGCATTGTGATAATCTTTTTGTAGAAATCAACTGCACCTTCGAGCGTGTTGCACTCGATGTTTTCATTAAGACCGTGCATACCCTTCATCTGCTCGGGACCGTAAATAACGGGAGCAAAGCGTACACAGCTGTCGCAGATTTTTGAATAGAATCTTGCATCTGTTGCACCTGTAACAACATAAGGACTGCAGCCTACACCGGGGAAGCATTCGTTGATTGCGCTTTCAACCATTTTGAAAGCTTCACCGTGAATGTCAACGCTGGGGGAGGGATATCCTCTGTAAATAACCTCAGTTTCAATATCAAACTTCTTTGCAAGGTTTGTGATAACCTCAAGACTTTCGTCTGTACCCTGATGGGGGATGTATCTCATATTTGCGCAGATTGAAGCCTCCTGCGGAATAACATTGTATCCGTTTGAGCCTTCAGCCATTGTGAATGCAATTGTTGTTGAAAGCATTGCACCTGCCTGTGCACTGATCATCGGAAGAAGCTTCTTCATAAGTGGTTTGAAGAGCCAGAGGTTGCCGAAAATAAGTCTCAGACCGAAGCCTGCATAAGGAGCAAGCTGAGTGAACATAGCCTCAACTTCAGGCATAAATTCAACGTTGAACGGATTCTTCTTTTCAACTGCTGCAACAAACTTTGAAAGTCTTGCAAGCGGAGTGTTTTTCGGGGGAGCACTTGCGTGACCGCCGTTTGAGCGTGCGATAAATTTAACGTCGCCGTAACCTTTTTCAAAAACACCGACCATAGCAAAGTTACCCTTGATACCTGCCATCGGATCCTGAATGATTCCGCCGCCTTCGTCACAGACGAGGAAGAGTCTGACGCCCTGATTGTCAAGGTAATCAACAATCTTCGGAGCACCGTCGCCGCCGATTTCTTCAGTACAGCTGCTTGCAATGTAAACATCACAGTCAGGAGTATAGCCTGCTTTGAGCAATTCTTCAGCTGCCTGTAAAAATGCCATTACGGTACATTTTGTATCCGAAGTACCGCGGCCCCATACTTTACCTTCAGCAACTTCGCCGCTGAAAGGAGGGTACTTCCATTCACCTGTAGCCTCAACAACGTCCTGATGGCTCATAATGAGTATAGGCTTTTCGCTTGATTTACCCTTCCACTTGAAGAGGAGGTTGCCGTCGATTTCGGTCTTCTCAAGCTTTTCGTGAACTGTCGGGAAGAGCTTTTCGAGCACCTTGTGGAATCCAAGGAACTTTTCGGTGTTTACTTCGCCACGCTTGGAAATTGTTTCATACTGAACCATTTCCGAAAGCTTTGATACATATTCCTCAGTTCTCTTCGGATCCGGGTTCGGGATGTAATCAGCCTTTTTTGTTTTCATAAGGGCTGTTCTGATAACTGCTGCCAACAAAAGCAATACGAATACCGCAACGGCAGCAAGAAGCAAGTAAAGAACGTATTTCATATATAATCGCCTCTTTAATTCAAAGTATAACAATTATAGCAGACCTTATCTTGTATTTCAATTGTCTGTTCATATAAAATTTACTTGTCTGCACCTATATATTGTGGTATAATGTACTCGGAAATATATTCGCAGGAGGTTATATATTATGGATTTAGGCGATCTTGCGGCATCTGCCGTCAAAAAAATAGCAACGAAAAAGGGCAACAAGCTCTGCAAAAAGGGTGCGGCACCCGCTGTGGAAAAAGTTCAGCCCACTGTGATCAGAAATAATAAAGATACAAAATATGATGTCGGTTTCTCTTCAAGAGAAATGATGCCCGATGACTTCGGCGATAAGAAATATTACATCGCAGGTCATAAAATGGCTCAGGATATGACAGGTATTCACGATAATCTCACGGCAAGTGCAATGTGGCTAGGTGTCGGTGAAGAGGGCGGTATCATTATGGTTACTGCGGATATCATCGGTCTTACCAACACTGAGGTTACTCTTATCCGTGAGAGCCTTGCTGATTTCTGCAAAACCGCAAAGTGTAAGGCAATCAACATCTGCTGCACACATCAGCACGCAGGCTTTGATACAGTCGGCTACTGGGGCAGACTTCCGTTTACCGGCAAGGTAGACACTTATATGCAGAAAATTTTCAAGACAATCAAGGAAATCTGCATCGAAGCTTATGAAAACAGAACAACAGGTGACCTCTATCTCGGCACAACACACGTGCCTGAAGCACAGCTTAAGAGACGTCCTCCGAATGTTGTTCACGATACACTTACACGCTTCCGTTTTGTTCCCGATAACGGTTCAAAGGAAACATGGCTTCTTAACTTCGGCGCTCATCCGAATACACTCGGCGGCGGCAACACTCTTTGCAGTGCTGACTATCCGTACTTCCTTCGTGAAGCAATCTATGCTGAAAAGGACGTAAACATACTCTACGGTATCGGTGCAATCGGTGCTGTTGATCCCGGTCTGTTCGGAGAGGACGAAGACAGATGGGCACGTACAGAAAAGCAGGGTAAGGCTCTTGCTGCAGGTGCACTCAGAATCGACAATGACGAGAAAATGCCTGCAGAAATCACGGTTCTTCAGCAGCCGTTCCATTATCACGCTGACAACGGTGTACTTGCATTCCTTGCAATGCTCAAGGTTATGAGCTCCAAGATGGTACCCAGCAATACTGCAGAACTTAAAATGGCGCTTGTGTCAGAAATGACATATATGAAGATCGGTACTCAGCAGGTGCTCCTCATCCCGGGCGAAGCATTCCCTGAAATCGCATACGGCGGTGCTTCTTCTGCAGAGGAATCATCCACAGGCAGAGGTCCTGAGATCAATCCGCCGACATTTGTTGAAATCGCAGATGATGAAAATCTTCTTGTCTTCGGTGTATCAAACGACTTCACAGGTTATGTTGTACCGCCGAATGACTTCATTCTTCATAAAACTCAGCCGTATCTGAGCACAGGTAAGGATAAGTTTGACCGCGGTCATTACCACGAGACAAACTCACTCGGCTATTCAGCTGCAAAGACTCTTTCTGAGACCTTTGCGGACATTATGAGCAGAGTTAAATAATTATTCGGGACAGTACGCTTGTACTGTCCTGACAATGTTTGAGGTTTAAGATGGAATATAAGTATGAATTGCATTGTCACACAGGGGATGTCAGCCGATGTGCCGCTTGTCCTGCTGATAAGGCAGTTGAATTATACAAATCAAAAGGTTATTCAGGAATTATCATAACAGACCACTACTCACCGCAGACTTTCCTTGACAGGCATCTTTTTGCACCGCAGAAAGAAACAGACTTTTATTTAAGCGGATACGAAAAGGCACTCGCTGCGGCAGGTGATGATTTTACCGTTCTTTTGGGTATGGAAATCCGTTTCTACGGCAATGGCAATGATTACCTTGTTTACGGAGTTACTCCTGAGTTTATCCGTGAACACGGTAACCTTATGACATATTATCCCCGTCGTTTTTATGAGCTTTGCAAAAAGCATAATATGATTTTTCTTCAGGCTCATCCGTTCAGACCGTATATTTTCAGAACTGATCCGAAATATCTTGACGGTTGTGAAGTTTATAACGGTAAGGGCAAGGATACGGATATCAACGAGAAAGCTGAACTCTGGGCGGAAGAAAACAATATGCAAATTCGTGTCGGCGGAACAGACTTCCACCGTGAATCACAGCTTGAAAACCTTAGCGGAATCACCACCTCGGAGAAAATAAAGACAAACGATGATTTGTTACGCATACTCCGAAGCGGTGAATTCAAAATCATAAAATAATAACTTAAAATGCACGAAAGGAGGCGAAACCGATGAAGCAGAACAGTAACAGGATAGTTTCGGTGTTGCTTGCAACAGCGATGTTCTTTTCGGGTGTGCAGACTGCCGCCCTTGCAAAAAAGGACGAAGACCCGATGCCGGGTAAAAACGAATTCCGTTGTGACTGGTTCGACGAAACTATAATATATCCTTACGAATACTCGGACGACTATTTCACCGGCAACGCCTACGATTACAACCACGTTCTTGCTCTTTATGCACTCTGTGTTTCAATGGCTTCGTTCGGTTCGTTTGATACTGAAAATCCCGACAAGAACATCAGAATGATGCTTGAAGAATGTGGATATGAATTTACAAGCTACGGCTATGATACTGAAGGCTATGACACAGTCGGACTTGCACTCGGCACAAAAAAGCTACTGCTTGACGGCAAAGAAACGACAATTGTTATTGCCGCAATAAGAAGCGGTAACTACGGTATGGAGTGGGGCGGAAATCTGCGCGTTGGAACAGGTCTTAACCACGAAGGCTTCGACCTTTCAAAGCAGACGACAATTCAGTATTTTAACGATTTTTGTAAGAACCTTGAACCCTACGGTACTGTTAAACTGCTTATCCCGGGCTACAGCCGTGGTTCATCTATTGCAAATCTCTTTGCCGCTGAACTTATCGACGGCAGTTATACAGGCTCAATTGCAGGTGAAACTGACTATATCAAAGACATAGGCTTCACCAATGAGAATATTTACGCTTACCTTTACGAAACACCGCAGCCTACAAGCAAGCCTGAGGCGGGTGATGAAGTTTATAACAATATCTTCAATATCATCAATCCCAGCGACTATGTTCCGATGTTCGTAATGGATAATTTTAATTTCAGATCTTACGGCAGAACACTTTATCTTCCGTCGGCAAGCCGATGTGACGGTTATCAGTCACTGTACACCGAAGCGTGTGAAGAGTTCGATTCGTTTATGGCTCATACAGGCAAGGAGTCCGAAGACTTTTTCTATAGTGAAGAGGATTCGCTTTCGTGTGAGCTGGTTTTTAAAAATGTTTTCTCCTATCTCGCAACGGAGGTTATGGTTGACAGAGAGAGCTATGTCGACAGATACGAAAATTCACTCATTTTCTTTACGGGACAGTACCTCGGCAAAAAGCGTACAGTCAAGGACCTTGCAAGAACCCTCGGCACAATGGCACTTGCAACTGCAGTATCGCTTATACCGTCAAATTATGAAAAAATCAAAGCCGACGGATATCACTCTTATCTTGCAGACTATGTTGTAGAAAAGACAAAGAACACCGAACTTACCGATAAGGATGTAGAAGGACTTATCGATCTGTTTATCGAAGTGCTGGATCTTATCAAAAATCACCGTTCTGCAATCACAACTCTTTTGTCACAGATAAACACGGTAATCAATGTTCATCAGCCTTATGTCACAATGACATGGGTGCGTATTCTTGAAGCGGACGAATTGCTTGAAATCAATCCCGATATAGAGGATAAGCTCCGCATCAGTTGGCACAACATAAAGCTTAAGTACAATTCAAGTGGTAAGCTCAATGCTGATTTTGACGAAGAGGGCGGATATGTGAAGTGGAAGAGCGATAACGAAGAAATTGCCTCTGTTGACGAAGACGGTGTAGTTTATGCAAATTCAAAGGGAACGGCAACACTTACCGCAACCCTTTATTCGGCAGACGGAGAAATGCTTGATGAAGCATTTGCGACGGTTAATGTCGAGATGAATGCAATTCAGGTTGTTGTTCATAAAATTAAAGATATCTTAACTTAAAAAAGTCGCGGTTATCCGCGACTTTTTATTTTGCCTGTCAGTCTTTTTGCCCAGTGTATTTCCTCACGGTTGATTGCCGAAAACAGCCGAAGCAATGCGACATAAACCAAAACACTAACTAAAATTGATATAAATGCCGTAGCTTTATAACCAAAACCAATCGGGAAAATGCTGAAAACAATACTTTTGGCACTGCCTGCAGAAATAACGCAAAGCAGAGGGATAACGATATCCCTGAAAAGGTCAATACGCACTTCACTTACCATTGTAAGCCGACGGAAGCTCAGGGCAAAATTTATAATTTCACTCATAAACACAACCATTATATAACCCTTCACCGAAAAAACCGGTACAAGGAAATACACCATCGCAACACAGACTGATGCATCAATAATGTTGTATCTCATATAGCTCACTTGCTGGTCAAGGCCTTTTAACATTCCGTCAATTGTCATATCCATATACATTACGGGTATAAGAGGGGATAGCACTTTAGTGTAAAATCCTACATCGGTGTTGCCGTAAACGGCCAGAGAAATATCCTCGGAACAAAAATACATTATACCTGCCGTACCGAGCGAAAAAATCAGAGCAATGTGCAGTACACGGGCAATCATATACCCGATACGCGCATTGTTTTTTATTATGTGCTGTGCAGATATTTCAGGTACAAGCAGTCCCGAAAGTGACGACAGAAGCGCCGACGGATAAAGCACCAACGGTAACGCCATACCGTGAACAATACCGTAAGTGGACATTGCTGTCTGCAGGTTGCTTCCCGACTTTCTGAGCCCCACGGGAATCAGCAGATGTTCAACGGTCATCAGTATCGAGCGCATTTCGGCACCGACTGCATCAGGCAGTGATATACGAAGCATCTTTTTTGCAATTTCACTCGTTTTGCCTTGAGGTGTGCTTTTGTCGGAAGTCAGTCGGTAAAGTACGAAGGAGCAGACAGCGGAAAAAATCTCACCGCAGGTCATACCGAAAACTATAGCTATGCATGCCGCTTCCAATCCGTGCGAAAGCACTGCACGTAAAGAAAATACGGTTACACAAATTTTAAAAACCTGCTCAAGAAACTGAACAGCAGTGTATCGTACAATCTTGCCTATAGCTGTAAAATATCCGCCCAACGCGGCAGAAACCGACACGAACGGCAGACTTAAGCTCAATACTTTAAGTGACGGTATACTCCGTATGTCTCCGATCCACTTTTGTCCCACTAATCCCGAAAACCCCGAAAGTACCAACGCAACAATCACACCGCAGACAAAAGAGTACACCATACACAGCTTCATTATCTGCCTGTCGGAATGTTTTCTGACGGTCAGGTTATCTGCAACAAGCCGCATCGAAGCAAGACGGATTCCTGCTGAAGAAAAAGTGATTGCCATACCGTACACGGCGGTAACCAGCTGAAAAAGTCCTATGCCGTCCGCTCCGATTTTGCCCGTAAGATAAACATTAAAACTGACCGACACCGTCCTCATCAGAAAGGAGGTTGCAGTCAGCAACAGCGTGTTATGAAAAAGTTTTTTAGCTCCGCCCATAAAATCACCGTTTAATATTTATGCCGGAAAAGCATTATTAAGAATTGAATTTAAAATAATATTGTGGTAGAATTAAAACATTAAGGGGGTATAATTATGAAAAAACTTCTTGCAATTTTACTTTCAGTCGTTATGGCTTTTTCTCTGAGTGTTTCTATATTCGCTCAGTCAGAGTCTGATGAATGTCAGTGCGGTCACATTCCTGTTGTTTTTGTTACGGGCTTTGCTTATACCGAGCTTGTCGCAAATGCAGGTACACCCGAAGAATACGGTGCATTCGGTGTAGAAACCGAGGCGATAACTGAAATGATCAAGGGTCTCATTCTTCCTCTTGTCTCACTTATCGTTACCCGTGATTACGATGCCTTCGCACACAGGCTCAGCGCTGATGTAATGGATCTTTTCTACGATGCAAGCTGTGATGAAAACGGCAATCCGAAAAATCCGACGGTTGATATTGAACGCTTCAATCCTCCGAGTGCTTATCACTACGAGAATGATTATTTCACATTCCGTTACGACTGGCGTAAGGATATTTTTGATATTGCAGCAGAGCTTAATGAATATATTGAAGAAACCAAGCGTCTTACGGGCCACAGTAAGGTAGCAATCCGTGCAGAGAGCATGGGCGGTGCCGTTACAATGACTTATCTCAAGGCTTACGGCTACGACAGTGTTGAGACTGTAATTATGCAGTCATCTGCCTTTGACGGTATTTCAACAATCAGCTCACTCTTTATCGGTGACCTTACGATTGATGCGCAGTCGCTTGTTAATTACATAAGCAACTTTATGGAGGGTAATTCTCCCGACATGGTATTCTACCGTGCGCTTTATCTTTCACTCGCAAAGTTTGCGTTCAATCCGATTGTCGGTTTCCTCGGTGGATTTATCGGGAATATTGATGACATAGTTTATGACGAATGTATCAAGCCTCTCTTCGGTTATATTCCGGGTCTCTGGACTTTTGTAACTCCTGAGACTTATGAGCAGGCAAAGGACTTTATGCTTGATGAAGAAGTCAATGCCGTGCTCATTGAAAAAATTGACCGTTATCACTACGAGGTGCAGAACAAGCGTGATGAGATAATTGCTGACGCTATGGCAAACGGTGTCAACTTTGCAATTTTCTCCAATTACGGCAAGGGCGCTCTCCCTCTCGGTGCAGAAAGCCTCAGTCAGAGTGACTTCCTCATCGAAACAAAACATACTTCACTTGGTGCAACCTGTGCAAGCTACGGTGAAAACCTCGGTGACGGTTATGTTCAGGCAATCGATGACGGACACAATCACGTATCACCTGACAATATGATTGATGCTTCAACCTGTTCTTTCCCTGAGATTACGTGGTTTGTAAAGGATATGATGCATACCTGGTACACGGACGGCTACGATGAGTTTGCTTATAAACTCATTTATACAGAAGGTCAGGAGACTATCCACACTTACGAAGAATATCCGCAGTTCCTTGTCAACAATCAGGAAACCGAAGCACTTGAGCCTCTCACCGCTGAAAACAGTGACACACAAAGCACAGATGTCAATGTGATTGAGCTTATCAGAACCTGGGCAGAACAGATTAAAAATGCAGAATAATTTAAATTCCAAAGCAGGAGCGGTTTATCCGTTCCTGCTTTTTGGTTAATATTATCAATTTGAAACCTGTAATTAGTGCAATATGATAAAAATGAATTTCCGACGTTTTTTTGCTGGAAATACAAATATCTTTGTGCTAAAATTAACCTGTATTTTACATTTGTCGGAGGTAATACAAATGAAATTAAAGAAGATTTTAGCAGTCGTATTATCAATGGTAATGCTTGCAACCGGTACAACAATAGGTGCTTACGCAGCAGGTGACATTGATTATACAATCAACAGCACTTATGAAAATATTGATTGGTCAACCGTAAATCAGTACAAGGCTGATCTTCACTGTCATTCAACTGTTTCTGACGGTGACCAGACAATCAGAGAACAGGTGGAAAAGCACTACGAGCACGGCTTTGATATTATGGCACTCAGTGACCACGGTACAGTTGACTATGGCTGGGATAAAGATACTGAGGCTAAGACAATCCGTGTTGTCCTTTCTGTAAAGGAAGGTAACCGTCCTATCGACCCTCTCAAGGCTTCAGGCGTTACTGACGCAGGTGCTGCTTATACATATGCAGACGATTACTACAAGCAATATGATGCAGACGGCAATGCTCTTCATACAATGATGAGAGTGCCTTTCGCAAATGAGCAGAACCCCACTTCTTTCAATAACGCACATGTTAACACATGGTTCGGTGACTACGGTAACGATGTTGTCGGTGGTACAAGTAATTATATGTCGCCTATCAGAAATATGGATAAGGTGGGCGGTCTTTCAGTAATCAATCATCCGGGTGAGTACTCAAATGCAAGAGATGAAGAGTGCTATGAAGATGCTTACGATATGGATAACATCCACTATAAGTATGTTATAAATAAGTATGCAAACCTTCTTCTTGAGTACGATTCATGCATCGGTATTGACATCAACAGTAAGGGTGACTCAAGAACTCGTTTCGACAGAAAGCTCTGGGATATCCTTCTTCAGAAGGTTGTTCCTCACGGCAGAAACGTATACGGTATCGCAACATCTGATGCGCATAATCCGGATATCGTAAATTCAGGTTACACATGGATGGCTATGCCTGAGCTTACCACAGATGCATTGAGAACTTGTATGGAAAACGGCGAATTCTTCTCTGCAAGCTACTATATGGGCAGCCGCGAGGAAATCAAGGCATGGGCAGCAGAGCTTAAGGCTGAGGGTATTGCACCTGAGTTTGCAGCAAAGCTTCAGCAGACATACGAGACAATTGTTGAAGAGGAAAAGAACGGTGGTCAGGATACAAAGTTTGAGTTTGATCAGACAGCTGTAGTTCCTAAGGTGACAAATGTTGCAGTCAACGATACAGACGATACAATCACAATCGGTACAAAGGATGCATACCTCGTTCATTGGATTGCAGACGGTGAGTTCATTGCAACAGGTAATACAATCGACCTTGATGATTATTCTGATAAGATTGGTTCTTATGTAAGAGCAGAAGTAATCGGTGAGGGCGGCGTTATCTATACTCAGGCATTTACACTCGATTATGAAGGCGCTCCCGAGGCAGAGGGTGAATTCTTTGTTGACCTCGGTTTAGCAGCATCACTTATCTGTGACACAATTGTAAAAGCTCTTGCTTTTGTTCTTAAGTACACAGGTATTATTGCTTTGGGTAATCTTTTTCTTAAATAATAATTAAATTTTTCAGGTGGTGTAATTATGGAAAGAAAAGTCAGAGTAGGTATCATAGGCTGTGGCGGTATCTGTAACGGCAAGCATATGAATGCGCTTACAAAACTTGATTATATCGAAATCGTAGCACTCTGCGATATCATCGTTGAACGTGCTTATGAAACAAGAGATAAACATAATCTCGGCGATGTAGCAATTTATGAGGATTACAAAGAGCTTCTTAAGGATGAGACAATTGAGGTTGTTCACGTCCTTACTCCGAACCGTTCACACAGCTTCATCACAATTGATGCACTTGAAGCAGGTAAGCACGTAATGTGTGAAAAGCCGATGGCAAAAACTTATGCGGAAGCAAAGGCTATGCTTGAAGCATCAAAGAGAACAGGCAAGAAGCTTACAATCGGTTATCAGAGCCGTTGGAGAGACGAATATCTCTATCTTAAAAAGGCTTGCGAAGACGGTGAACTCGGTGATATCTATTACGGCAGAGCAATCGCACTTCGCAGACGTGCAGTTCCTACCTGGGGTGTATTCCTTAATGAATACGAGCAGGGTGGCGGACCGCTTATCGATATCGGTACACATGCACTCGACCTTACACTCTGGCTTATGGATAACCACGAGCCGAAGATGGTTGTAGGTACTTCTTATAAGAAGCTCGGCAAGCAGGTCGGTACGGCAAATGCCTGGGGTGACTGGGATACAGAAAAGTTTACCGTTGAAGACTCAGCTTTCGGCTTTGTTGTTATGAAAAACGGTGCAACCGTTTCTGTTGAATCAAGCTGGGCGCTCAATATTGCTGATCCGATGGAAGCAACCGTTATGATCTGCGGTGACAAGGGCGGTGCAGACACAATGGGTGAGGATGATCTTCGTATCAACTTCGTCAAGAACGGCAGACAGGTTATCGAAACCCCGAACTTCGACTGCGGTGGTGTTGCTTTCTATGACGGCGACTCAACCGATCCTGAAGTGCTTGAAGCAAACGGCTTCTATCAGGCGATCATCAACGATACAGAGGTTCCAACAAAGCCGGAACAGTCACTCGTTGTAACACAGATTCTTGAGGCAATTTACGAATCTGCAAAGACAGGTAAGCCTGTATATTTTGATTAAATAATTTTTAGGACGGTGAGACTCGAATTCTATAAGGGTTTGAGTCTTTCTGTCTTTTTAGGAGATATAGTTATGTACAAATATGATTCAAATTATTGGAATAATGCAAAGTTTATCAGTACCGATATGAAGCTTTATGCTGACTTTGAAAATTCACCGTGGGCAAATGAAGAAGAAAGAGAACAATATCAGTTTGCCGATGTTCGTTGCGATGACGGTATGCCGATGTTTATAAAGGACTTCACACTTGAGAATTATGCTTCAGTCAGACTTTCGTTTGCTGCACTCGGTTGCATTGATATTTTTATCAACGGTAAGCGTGTCGGTAATGACGAAATGAAACCCGGCTGGACTAACTATAATAAGCGTACACTTTACTATGAATACGATGTTACGGAATATGTTGCAGAAGGTGAAAACCGTATCCTTCTCGTAGCTGCTCCGGGTTGGTATCAGGGCAGAATTTCAGGCGGATATTACGGCACACATATGCCGGCAGTTATGGCTTGTATCACTGCTGACGGCAACAAGGTAACAGTGACAGACGAAAGCTGGAATGCAACCTGCGGTGGTCAGATTCGCACTGCAGATATCTGGGACGGTGAATACCGCGACGGCAGATTTGACAGTTATGAAAAAATCTCTGCGCCGTGCTATGATGTATCTGACTGGAAAACAGCAGATATCTGCGATTATTTTGACGGTGAGGTAACCCCGTTTATCGGTCCGACAGTACGTGTGCGTGACGGTCTCGGATTTGATGCAGAGGTAATGACCGTTTATGAAAATACGAAGGATAACGGTACTCATTTCGGTGAGATTGATGTTATCTCTACACCCGAAAGTCTGCCTCTTGAACTTAAGGCAGGACAGAAGCTTGTTGTTGACCTTACTCAGGAAATTGTCGGTTGGGTTAATCTCAAGTTAAAGGGTACAGAGGGCACAAAAGTTAAAGTCCGTTATGCGGAATTCCTTAACGATTCAGGTGACCTCGAGCGTGGTAATGACGGACCGAAGGGCAGTGTGTATACTGTAAACTTCCGTACGGCAAAAGGCAAGAGCCACTATGTTCTTGCAGGTGACGGTGAAGAAACATACCGTCCCACATTTACGTTCTTCGGCTTCCGTTTTGTCGAAATTTCTGCTGACGGTGATATTGAAATCACAGGCTTCAGAGCAGAGGTTGTCGGCTCGAATACAAAAGAAATCGGTCATATGGAAACATCGGATGAGCTTGTAAACAAACTTATCTCCAATACCATCTGGGGTCAGCGCAGTAATTATCTCAGTATTCCTACAGACTGTCCGCAGCGTGACGAAAGACTCGGCTGGACAGGTGATGCTCAGGCATTCAGCGTAACCGCGGCTTACAATGCAGATGTTCTCGGATTCTTCAAAAAGTGGATGCAGGATATGCGTGACGCTCAGGTTGACGGTGCTTACGGTGATATCGCACCGAGAGTAAGCTACTGTTGTTCCGACAATGCAACAGCCTGGGGTGATGCTGGTATAATTATTCCGTATAACCTCTACAAGCTTTACGGAGATAAAGAGTTTATCGAAGAGCACTATGAATCAATGGAAAACTACATTGCACAGCTCATCGAAAAATACGGATTCGAGGGTCCGATTCCACGCTACGGCGACTGGCTTTCATACGACTTTTGCAAGAACGAGTATCTTTCATCCGCATTCCTTGTGCACGACCTCGATATGATGGCTTATATGAGTGATGAACTCGGCAAGTCAGACCGTGCCGAGCATTACAGAGCACTTCGCAAAGAAGCTCACAAGTATTTTGAAGATACATTTATGAAAGACGGCGAGCTTATCGGAGATACACAGACTGATTATGTTATCGCAATTGCGTTTGACCTTATCAGCGGTGATTATCTCAAAAAAGCAACCGAAACTCTTGTTAAGAAAATCAAGGATAACGGTAACAGACTTTCAACAGGCTTTGTCGGTACATATAATCTTTGTCCCGTACTTTCAAAAATGGGTGAAGATAACCTTGCATACACACTTCTTATGCAGAGAAACGAACCCTCATGGCTTTACAGTGTTGATCAGGGTGCAACAACAATCTGGGAACGCTGGAATTCATACACACTCGATAAGGGCTTCGGCGATGTCGGAATGAACTCTTTCAATCACTACGCTTACGGCTCTGTACAGGAGTGGATGTATCGTTATATGGCAGGTATCGAAACTGACGGTGTTGCATTTAAAAACATTCTTCTTCAGCCTCGTGTGGATACAAGAACAGCAGACGAGCTTCCTGACGGTCAGCAGAGAATGAAGTGGGTACGTGCTTCATATGATTCCGTTGCAGGTCTTATTGAAAGCAGCTGGAGTAACGAAGAAAACTTTGTTTACGAGTGTACCATTCCTGAAGGCTCATCAGCAAAGCTGCTTCTTCCTGTTTTTGCAGACAAGGTTGTAATCAACGGTGTTGAGCATAATATGGATGAATTTGAAACAGAAAACAACTGCGCGGTTATCAATCTCGGCGCAGGCAGTTATGTCTTTGAGGAAGTGTAAGCTATGAGCAATAAACTCTGTCTTGCACTCGGTATGCAGCTGGATGCTTCGCTCAAAGAACAGCTGACTCTGCTTAAAAACGCAGGTTTTGACTCGTTTGCGTTTGATCGGGAAAGAAACAGTGATTCGTCCCTGACCCGTGAACTGATTGATGAAGGTAAGCGTCTTGGCCTCAGCTGTGAATACATCCATGCACCGTTTTACGGAATGGACGATATTTTCCACGACGAAAAAGGCGAATTTGCAGACTTGATGCTGAATGATCTGTATCATACTATAGATGATTGCAGTGATTTTGGTGTAAAATATGCCGTGATTCACGCAATCATCGGTATGGATAACCATAACCCGACCGAACTCGGACTTGAAAGACTCGGAAGAGTGATTGACTATGCCGTAAATAAAGGTGTAAATCTTGCTTTTGAAAATACAGAGGGTAAGGAATACCTTTCTGCGATTTTTGAACGCTTCGGCAATATTCCCAATGTCGGTTTCTGCTTCGATTCGGGTCACGAAATGTGCTATAATTACTCTGAAGATATGCTCGCGGAATTCGGTAGCCGTCTGATGGTAACCCATCTTAACGATAATGTCGGTATGACAGGTGACGAACTTACATTTTATGATGATGCTCATCTTCTGCCGTTTGACGGTATTGCTGATTGGAACGGAATGGCTGACCGTATCAATAAATGCGGATATGACGGTACATTGTCTTTTGAGGTTATCTCTAAAGGAAGACCAACAAGAACTGAAAACGATATCTATAAAAACCTCACGCCGCAGGAGTATGTTAATCTTGCATACGAGCGTGCCGTGAAATTCAGAGATCTTTTTAATTCGATAAAATAAAGTGAAGTCCCGGAAATGTAAATCCGGGACTTCGTTTTGCTTACATCCATCGTCCGCGCTGAGGTGGCGGGGGAGGACAAGGCTTCGGGCAGGTACAGTTTACCAGTATCGTGTCTTCACCGATGACGTCGATATCACACCACGGAATAACCAGGTCCTCACACTTTCCCCAGAAACCCATCATACGGCTCTTGCCGTAAATGATTATCGCGACAAGCTTACCGTTAGCAATATCAATTTCGACATCGTCAACGTTACCGAGTCGTGCTCCGTTCGATTTGCAGATGACTTCTTTGTTTCTTAATTCGGCAATACAGCAACTCATACAAAAACCTACACTCCTTTTTGGTTGTTATTTATAGTTCGGTAAATGTTGTAAAAAAGTAATTTTTATGTTAAAATGATACTGTACTATAATATTATGAAAGGTGTGCGATTATGAAAAAAATAATTTCACTCATTCTTTCGGTTGTAATGGTATTTACAATCGGCAGTGTTTCTTTCGGCGTTGACGCTTTCGCAGAGGAAACACAGACACCTGTTACAGACATCACAACACAGATTTCAGGTGAGGCAGGCGAACTTGTTCCTATTCTTGCAGGCTCAGTTGCGCAGACTCTCGGTTATCTTAACTTCAGCAATTTCCGTCTTCCTACTTCAACGGAAGATTTTACGGATATGCTCCTTAAGTTCCTTTACGGTATCGTAGATGTTCTTATTGACGCTGTGCTTAAGGCAATCAATATGGTTGTTCCTGCTGTTAATTTTGCTGACAAAGAAACTCACGAAAACGAGCAGTTCTATCCCGGTATGGATGAATATGTTGCAGAGCCTGTACCCGGTGCAGTATGGAGTGTAGGTTACGGCAGCGGCTCAATCCAGACAGGTAATGAGCTTGACGGTAATCACTATGTCGGCGGCAGCCTCTCCTTCCCTGATCCGAAGAGCGCAACAGCAATCTATGACGATCAGCGTGTTCGTTGTGTTGCTCTTAATGACGGTAGTGGCAGAGGTACTGTTGTAATTGCAGTTGTTGACGGCTTCGGTCTTTCAAACACTGACGTTGCAGGTATCCGTGCAGAACTTGCAGATTTTGCAAAGGCTAACAATGTTGTAGGTATCAATATTTCCGTTCTTCATCAGCACAGCTGTGTTGATACATTCGGTATGAACGGTGACCTTATTAAAATGGTATTTACAAATCCCGCAGCAAACATTGCGAACAATTTGTTTGGTGCAGAATTTGAACTCCTTGACGGCAGAAACAAGGCTTTTATGGAAAACCTCTATAACGTAACTGTTGATGCTGTTGAAACTGCAGTTGGGACAATGGAAGAGGGTAAGATTTACTACTCAACAGCAGACATTGAAGACCTTGCACGTGAAAAGAGAGATCCGTATGTTATCGACGGTAACCTTCACCGTTTCCGTTTCGTTCCTGCAGATGGCGGTAAAGAAACATGGATTGTCAACTCTCCTATCCATTGCGTAGGTAAGGGTGCAGCAGGTACAGAGATTACAGGCGACTATCCTTATTATATGGAACAGATTATCAACAAGGAAGAGAATGCAAACCTTATGGTAGTTCTCGGTGCAGAGCTTGCAATTTCTTCTGATTCTGAGCCTCTTAACCTTCCGGAGGGCCTGGATGATATAGAACATATTAATGCTTATGCAACAGAGCTTACAAGACGCCTTGTTGAGGAATCAACTGAAGAAGTTGAGGTTGCTCCTCTTCTTAACTTCAAGATGGGTCAGTACTATGTGCCCGTAACAAACCAGATCCTTCTCTTTGCAGGTAAACTCGGTGCTATTTCAAACACAGTTGTCGGTCTTGATAAATATGACTTCAATGCAGAAATTCTTACAGAGATCGGTTATCTCGAGCTCGGTACAGACCTTGCAATTGCACTTGTTCCCGGTGAGCTTGAACCTGCAATCGCTTACGGCGGTTATCTTCAGGGTGCAGACTCATGGACAGGTAAGGATTTTGAATATCCCTCAATGCAGGAGGTTGTCGGCTCAGACAAGAAGATTCTCGTATTCGGTCTTATGAACGACCAGGTTGGTTACATCCTTCCTGATAATGAGTTCAAGAGCCTTCTTGCAGGTGAGAACGAAGAAATCGTTGCTTCAGGTAACAAGGCAGGTTCTGCTACAATTACAGCATTTATCGAACTTGTTGAAAGCATTGAAAAATAATCAATAAAAAATTAAGGGCTTTGGTCTTTTGACCAAAGCCCGTTTTTTAGTTTTGAGGCCACCTTTGTGGCGCTTTATCAGAACTTACGTGCGATTGAATTTGCAGTGATAAGCTTGATAATTGTTCGGAATGAAAAGAGAGATTTTTCTTTTTCGATTTCACCGATTACAGCTGCTGTAGCCTCGTAGTACATTTTTTCCATTGACATAATTATTCATTCCTTTCTTATTTTTCAAGGTATGTCTGACCTTGTGTCTGTATTATAGCAAAAGAAAACGGACTTGTCAAGCGTTTTGCACAAAGAAATTTACTTTAGTTTGGTTATAATGACGAAGTATATATAGAGACTATGTGAATAATGTTAATATAAATAGTTTGGATTTCAAATTATTTATATGCAATATAACGAATAATAACAAAACAACCTCCGCTAAAAATAGCGGAGGTTGTAAATTTTTAACAGTTAATAGACTTTAAATTCGGAAATTGTAGCAAAATCTCTGGTTTTCTCAATTACGAGTTTAATACGTTTTGCTTCCATCGGACGGACAATACAGACCTTTTTTCTTCCGATTGTGGTTCCTTTATAAATCTTTCTCCAACGCTTGTTGTAGAAATAGTAGAGTGAGAATTTCTCAACCTGCTGACCGGTTGCAATGTTCTCTGCAAGCACAATCTTATCGATTGAACACACATCACCCATATTAACTGTAATTGATGTTTTGCGTGCGCCTTTGGCAGTTTTAAAATATGACTTGCCTGAATTGATGAATTTTTCGGAATGAAGGTCATCACTGCATCCGCTTGCGGTAAACTCTGCACCCTCTGTGAAATCGTCCTTGAACTCAAGCTCGAGCTGTGCACCGAGAGTAACAAGCTGTTCAAGGTCTTTTTTGTCGATTCGGCCTGTATGTGACGGTGAGATGTTAAGCACAAAAGTACCGTTGTTGCCGACTGACTTGAAATAACACATAAGAGCCTTGGACATAACCTCCAGGCTTGAGTTTTCGTGGTCGTGGTAGAACCAGCCGGGACGCATCTTCATATCCATAATTGCAGGGAACCACACAAGTTCAGCAGCTTTTTTGATTTTTTTACGGCTTCCGAGGTCAGGTTCAACAAGCTTTTCCGCAGGTGCGTTATTAATGAGCTCCTTAGGCACAATACTCCACTCGGATTGTCTGCCTATACCCGAATGGTTACCGCACCAACGGATATCGGGACCGCAGTTGCAGATCATTGCCTTGGGCTGGAGTTTGCGGATGGTCTTGTAATATCTTTCCCAGTCATACGGCTGCTGACCGCTTGCGTCGCGCTCAAACCATACGCAGAAAATATCACCGTAATTCGTGCAGAGCTCAGTTAACTGGTTTACGAAATAATCATTGTATTTCTCTGTGCCGAAGGTCGGCTCGTGCATATCGTAAGGGGAAAGGTAGATGCCGAATTTGATACCCTCGTTACGGCACTCCTCACTTATCTCTCTGACAATGTCACCTTCGCCGTCACGCCACGGTGCGCTTTTAACACTGTAGTCGGTGTATTGGCTCGGCCAGAGGCAGAAGCCCTCCGAGAATTTGCAGGTGAGAATCATACCTTTCATACCTGCTGACTTGATTGCCTTGACCCACTGCTTTGCGGAGAAGTCGGCAGGCTTGAAATATTTTGCAGGTTCACGGCCTGAACCCCATTCTGTGTTTGTGAAAGTATTCATTCCGAAATGAACAAATGCGATGAATTCTGTGTTCATAAATTCGATTTGTTCGGGTGACGGAACAACGGCGTTTGCTCTTTCGATCAGGTTTTTGTTTGCCATAGCGATTACCTCTGTTAATTAATGTGTATATTGTACCATTTTCGGTACTCAAATGCAATACACTAATGTTGCAAAACTTACCCTTATAATGTATAATATTTTCAGTTGAGTCAAGGGGGAAATGGTATGCTCAGACTTATAACCGGCCGTATCGGCAGCGGTAAGACCACAGAGGTTTATTCGAAAATAAAAGAGAAGGTTCAGCAGGATGAAAGCGTAATGCTTGTCATCCCGGAGCAGTATTCCTTCTGCACGGAAAAGATGATGCTTGATCTCCTCGGCGCAAAGGGTGCAGATAAGGTTGAGGTTGTCAGCTTTACCTTCCTTTGTGAACGCCTGCTTAAAAAATACGGTCTGAACTCTAACCCGCGTCTTGACGACAGTACCCGTGCGCTTATGATGAGCCTTGCACTTGAAAGCGTAAGTGATTCACTCGCTGTTTACGGCAAGCACCGTTATTCTGCGTCCGTTATTACGCGTATGCTCAAGGTTATCAAGGAATTCAGGCAGTGTGCAGTTTCTTCCGATATGCTTCGCGAAACCTCGCACGGTATGGATGACTGCTTGCTTAAATCCAAGCTTGATGAACTTTCTCTTGTTATGGATGCTTATACCGCCCTTGTATCGGAGAGTTATTTTGATGATGAGTGTGCTCTTGACGAGCTCTGCAAAGTCCTCGATGAACATAAGGATTTTCTCGGCAAGACGGTATTTTTTGACGGATTCCGAGGTTTTACAAGTCAGGAACTCAAAGTAATGGAACGCATCTTTTCGCAGTCAGAGGATGTTTATGTTACGGTTTGTACGGATATCCCGTCAAAGGTCGATGACTTCAGCGTATTTGCACACACAAAAAGAACAGTACGAAAGCTTATTAATATAGCAGAGAAAAACAGTGTAAAAGTCGCACCTCCCGAGCATATAGAAGCGTTTACTGAAAAACAGTATTCAAACTCCGAACTCCCTCTTCTTGAAAGAAGTCTTTACGAGACCACATACGAAATATTTGATGAGAAGACGGAAAATATAATAATCTGTTCTGCCGAGGATTTTGAGAGTGAATGTGCCTTTGTTGCTCATACTGTCAAAAATCTTATCAGAACACAATCTCTTCGTTGCCGTGATATTGCGATTATCTGCCGCAGCGAAAACAACTACGCCCGTCAGATCCGTTCTGCACTCCGCAAAAACGGTGTGCCTGTATTCGAGGACAGACGTCAGCCTATTCAGATGCAACCGCTTGTTGAATTTTTGCTGAGCGCAACTGATATTGCAGTCAGCGGTTTTTCGTGTGACACTGTTATGCGTGTGCTTAAAACAGGACTTACGAATCTTTCAATAGAAGAAATCTCCGAGCTTGAAAACTATACCGTAATGTGGCAGATAAACGGCAACAAGTGGCTTGATGAGTGGACAGCACATCCTGACGGACTGGGTGAAAAAATGCTTGAAAAAGATATTGCCCGTCTGGAAAAAATCAATGCTTACCGTAATTCGGTTGTTGCACCGCTTAAAAAATTACGTTATGAACTTAAAAATTGTGACGGTCTTTCAGCTGCAAAGGCGTTGTACAATGTTCTTGTTGAAATGAATGTTGCAGAAAATCTCCGTATCCTTGCAGAAACTCTCAATGCAAAAGGAGAAACCGAACTTGCGATTGAGCAGGACAGAATCTGGGATGTGGTTATTGAGATTCTTGACCGTATTGCATTTTCTCTCGAGGGTATAACTCTTACAACCAAACGCTTCAACGAGCTTCTTAATTTAATTGTTTCAGTGTATACTCTCGGCAATCTCCCGCAAGGACTTGACGAGATTGTTATCGGATCGGCAGACAGAGTTAAGACAACTGCTCCGAAAGTTGTTTTTGCTGTCGGTGTCAATGACGGCCTTTTCCCGATGATACCCGTTGCTGACGGTATTCTTTCTGATAACGAGCGTAAAACGCTTGTAGGTCTCGAGCTTAATATGGACGACAATTTCGAGCAGAAAATGATGGAGGAACGCTTTATTGCGTACAATACTCTGTGCAGTCCGTCAGACAGACTTTATGTCACTTATTCACGCAAGGATATTACAGGTGCGCAGTTAGCACCGTCGGAGCTTGTTGCGCAGATAAGACGTGTTTTTCCGAAGGTTACGGTTCTTGATACTGTAACAACGCCTGAAATTGATTTTATCGAAGGTGACATTCCTGCGTTTGAGCTTATGGCAAAGTTGAGTATCAGAGGCGGTACAATGCACTCAACACTTGAAAAATATTTTTCTTCCCGTCCCGATTATAAGCACAGACTCAAGGCACTCAACCGTGCAGTGAATAAAGGCAAATTCGAGATTACAGATAAAGAACTTTCAAAAAAGCTTTTCGGATTCAATATGTATATGTCTGCCTCGCGTACAGAGGTTTATCATAAGTGTCCGTTTGAATATTTCTGCAAATACGGACTTAATGCGCAACCGCGTAAGATTGCCGAGCTTGACCCGATGCAGAAGGGTACTGCAATACATTATATACTTGAAAAATTGATTGCATCCTACGGTAGTGACGGGCTTTGTGCGATGCCGAAGGAAGAAAGGGACAAGTGCGTTCACGATATGCTACAACAGTATTTCAGCGAAATACTTGTTCCGGGTGAAGATATGGGCGAACGCTTCAACTATCTTTACCGACAGCTCGGCTTCATTGTATGCGAGGTTGTTGACCGTCTTGTAAATGAATTTTCAGTCAGTGAATTTGTGCCTGTGGCATTCGAACTTTCAATTGATTCCGACGGTGAAGTGCCTGCTTATGAAATTCCGCTTTCTGACGGCGGTGTGCTCAGACTCAAGGGCTCTGTTGACCGTGTCGATGTTATGGAGAATAAAGACGAAACCTTTGTCCGTGTTGTAGACTATAAATCAGGCGGTAAGAAATTCGACCTTAATGAGGTTTACTACGGCCTTAATATGCAGATGCTCATCTATCTTTTTGCTATCTGGAAAAACGGTTTCAGAGACTATAAAAATATAACCCCTGCAGGTATTCTGTATATGCCTGTCAATGCGCCTTTTGCAAAGATTGAGCGTGACGAGGGTGAGGATGCGATACAGTCGCAAAAGCAGAAATCTGCTAAAATGAACGGTATGGTGCTTGATGACAGCCGTGTTATTTACTCTATGGATAACCGTCTTGCAGGTGATATTGTACCTGCCTCAGTGAAAAAAGACGGAACTAATTCAGGCACACTTATCTCAATCAAGCAGATGGAACTGCTTATGAAGCGTGTCGAAAAAATACTTTCGGATATGGCAATCAATCTGCACGAGGGTAAAATACCCGTGCGACCTGCTGTTGCCGAAGCAACTGCGAGTCCTTATCACGATGTGTGTAAATACTGTGACTATAAGGATGTATGCGGTTTTGACGAAGATACACCAACAAATAATATTGCTAAGATTAAGCACGACGAAAGTCTTAACGTTTTAGGAGGTGAGGACGATGCCGAACTGGACTGATGAACAGAAAAAAGCAATAGATTCGCGCAAAGGCACCGTTCTTGTTTCTGCCGCAGCAGGTTCGGGTAAAACAGCTGTCCTTGTCGAGCGTGTTATACGCCGACTGATGGACAGAGAAAATCTCTGCACGGCAGACAGACTTCTTATTGTGACTTTTACCCGTGCGGCTACTCAGCAGATGAGGGAAAGAATTTCTCAGGCAATCAATGACGAGCTTCGCAAAAATCCTGACGATGAGCATCTCAAACGTCAGCTTATAATGCTTCCGTTTGCCAAAATCAGCACAATCGACAGCTTCTGCAATGATATTGTCAAAGAAAATTTCCACGATCTTGATCTTTCACCTGATTATAAATTAATGGAAGGTGCACAGCTTAAAATTACCGAAGCTGAGGCAATGAACAGAACTCTTGATGAATATTATAAAGAAGGTTCTGAAGCCTTTACCGAGCTTATCAATCTTCTTGCAAGCGGAACTGATGACAGTGCAGTCGGTGAACTTGTTGCAAAGCTTTACGGCTACTCAATGGCTTTTGCTCGTCCTTCCGGTTTCCTTGAAAAGCTCAGAGACAATTATCGTAACGATGTTGCTTTGGAAGAAAGTTCCTGGGGAATGATGATTCTTGCTTATGCGTACGGTATTGTTTGTCGTTGCCTGACTGTACTTTCACATGTGCAGACTGCTTTTTCGGATGATGAAATTGTGGCAGAGAAATACGGACCGTGCTTTGCAGAAATGGAAAAGATTATAGAAAATCTTTCAGAACTTCTGCGACAGAACAAATGGAACGAAACACTTCTGGCTCTTCGTTCACTTAAGTTTCCTGCACTCGGCAGGCTTCCGAAGGGCTATTCTTCTTATGCGTCCGAGTTTGCCAAAAAGCAGAAAAAATCAATAACGGACGACCTTACCAAAAAATTGCCCAAATATTTCTGCGCAACGGCTGAGGAACACGCTGAAGATATGGCTTACCTTAAGCCTGTTGTTGAAAAACTTTTGGAAATTGTTAATCGATACAGTGAAATTCTGTGGGAGGAAAAGCAGAAGACTAACAGTGTCGATTTCTCCGACATAACCCACCTTGCGCTGAAGCTTCTTGTATCTTATGACGAAAACGGCGAACCCGTAAAAACAAAGCTTGCAGAAGAGTTTTCGCAGAAATTCGACGAGATTCTTGTCGACGAGTTTCAGGATATCAACGAACTGCAGAATACTCTGTTCCGGGCAGTTTCAAAAGATGAATCCAATATGTTTATGGTAGGCGATGTCAAGCAGAGCATCTACCGTTTCCGTCAGGCTATGCCGGGTATCTTCCTACGTCGTCGTGACGGACTTGAAGACTATGTCGAAAACAACTATCCTGCAAAAATTACCCTCGACCGTAATTTCCGAAGCCGTTCGGGTGTTACCGAAAATGTCAACTTCGTTTTCAGTCAGTTGATGTCCGAGGACGCAGGAGAACTTAATTATGACGAAAAAGAGGCACTTGTTGCCGCTGCATCTTACGCGGAGTGTGACTTCCCGCAGGCTGAACTGCATATTGTTGCACCGTCGGAAGCAGGGGAACACATCACGAGAGAAATCGAAGCGCAACATATAGCAGACACAATCCGTTCGGTTATGGAAAGCGGTATGCTCGTTACCGAAAAGGACAGTGTGCGTCCCGTAACCTACCGTGATTTCTGTATACTTATGCGTGCTACTGGCGGCGGCAGGGCAGAGCTTTATTCCGAAGTCCTTGCACAAAATAATATCCCTGCATACGTTGCCAATAAAACAGGCTTCTTTGCTTCAACGGAGATAAGCACAATGCTTAATCTTATGCGTGTTACGGACAATCCTCTTCAGGACGTGCCCTTACTTGCAGTTATGCTGTCACCGATTTACGGTTTTACGGCAGATGACCTTGCAAAAATGCGTGTTGAAGAAAGGAAGAAGCCTCTTTACCATTGCGTTCTTAATTCGGCACAGAACGGAAATAAGAAGTGTATTGATTTTATTGAAAAGCTCGATAATCTGCGTATGCTGTCATCGACACTTGCTTGTTCGGAATTTGTGCGTGAGTTATATGATATTACAGGCTACAAGGCAATCGTTACGGCACTCAAGAACGGTTCACAGCGCAATGCGAACCTTAATATGTTGCTTGACTATGCCGTGAAATACGAAGAATCGGGCAAACGCGGTTTGTCAGGTTTTATCCGTTTTATTGACCGTGTACAGCGTCAGGATGCTGATCTCGAAAGTGCATCGGATATTTCGGAAGCAGCTGATGTTGTCCGTATTATGACGATTCATAAAAGTAAAGGTCTTGAATTTCCTGTCTGTATTCTTGCAGACCTTAACAATAAATTTACCAACGATAACAGTAAGGGTATCGCGGCATTCCATCCTGATTACGGTATCTGTTTTGACCGCCGTGATTCGCGTACGAAGTGTCAGTACTCCGCCGTGGGCAAAAAAGCACTTTACCTTGCTGAAAATTTCTCCGCTTTATCTGAAGAACTCCGTGTGCTTTATGTTGCAATGACACGTGCGAAGGAAAGGCTTATTTGCGTCACTCGTTACGATAAGCCCGATTCCAGGCTCGAAGACCTCTCTTTGTGTATAAGTGACGGAGAGGTGAATATCAACGCTGTTAATGTTCTTGACAAAACATCAATGGCAGATTGGCTTCTTATGGCTTTTCTTCGTCATCCGGATGCATCTGCACTTCGTGTGTTGTCAGGCAGAGATACAATGATTTCGGATCTGCGATGTGCAGAAAAACTCAGCGTCAGCGTTATAAAAGGTGTTGATAACTTTGAAGGTGCTTTAACATCGAAAGAAAAGGCACCTGCAGATGAAGACCTTCTGAAGGAAATCAAGGAGAGGATAGATTACCGTTATCCTTACGGTTCGCTTGCCTTTGTACGTGCAAAGAGTGCACCGTCAGAATTTGATTCGACAGGGTTTTCTACGCAGTATTTCGCTTCTTCAAAACCTCAGTTTTTGTCAAGGTCAGGACTCAACCCTGCAAG
Organism: Acutalibacteraceae bacterium; assembly: GCA_045648745.1. Taxonomy (GTDB): domain Bacteria; phylum Bacillota; class Clostridia; order Oscillospirales; family Acutalibacteraceae; genus CAG-488. The sequence goes on from JAZROM010000051.1 coordinate 30,175, forward strand.
CCGTGGTACAGCGACACATAAGTTTATGGAGTTTTTTGACTATTCGCAGGAAAGCTTTGACATTGACGCGCAGCTAGAAAAAATGATTGCGGATCGCCACCTGACACAGCAGGAAGCAGATGCACTTGAAAAGAACAAGCTCCGACGCTTTTTTGAAAGTGACATTGCTCAACGCATCAGAAAATCTCCCTGCCTTATGCGTGAAAAACAGGTAACTGTCGGTATCAGGGCTTGTGAGCTTTATCCCGACCTCGATGTGCCTTGTGATGAGCTCGTAGTTGTTCAGGGCTATGTTGATTGTGCGTTTGTTGAGGGCGGTGAGCTCGTTATTGTCGATTACAAAACCGATAGGGGAGTAACTATGGAAGAGCTTCGTGAGCGTTACCGAACACAGCTTAAAATGTATGAATATGCCCTGTCTGAATGCACAGGAATGACAGTGAAAGGTACGCTGATTTACTCATTTGAAAACGCAGAATATATTGCTTTATAAAAAAATAAAAAAACTGTTGCAATTTTAAAAATTATGTGGTAAAATACCATCTGCGTGAATATTTCGAAAGAGGTGACAGTAATGAAGGAAGGAATCCATCCTAAGTACGAAAAGACAGTTATTCGTTGTGCTTGCGGTAATGAGATAGAGACTCGTTCTACCAAGGAGAA
>JAZROM010000052.1:0-33767 GCA_045648745.1 Acutalibacteraceae bacterium
TGCTGCTACTTTGTATGATCCGGTGAGTGCTGATGCTTCACCAACGAGCACTTTGAACAATGCAACCGAGTCTGTTGTATCGATAAGTGCGTCACCGTTGATATCACCGTAAAGTACGATTTCATATGTTGCAATTACTTCGCCTGTCTGGCTTGATGTAACTGTTACTACTGAACCTGTTCCAATATAACGTCCGCCTGATGCTGTTACGTCTACTGTTACGTTTTCGTATTCTACATATGATTTCTTGAATGCTGCAACTGTAAGTCTTTCCTTAACACCAATGATGTAGGTCTTGCCCTGTACGGTCTTGTATGCTGCTGTACCTGCAAGTTCGAACTTCTCTTCCACTACAGGAATTTCTGGTTCTACCGGCTCGAGCATATTGCAGTATGTTAAAAGCTGATTGTAAAGTGCATCTATTTCCGGCTGATCCTTCTCTGTTGTGTATACCTGCTTTGCAAGTGATACTTCATCATTCCAGAACGGATAAATGTAGCCATAATACACTTCGTCATAGTTCGTGTAATCGTCGGGATTAAGACCGAGGAACTCGTTGTAAAGTGCATCAAGCTTGCTCCAATCTGCCTTGCCGAGGATTGTTACATCAAATGTTGTTGTGTAACCTTCGTATGATACAAGAAGTGTTACTGCACCCTTTTCTGTTGAATCAAAGCCGAGTACTGTGAAGCCTTCGCTGATTACTGATATTGAGCCGTCATTGTATGTTACTTTGATTGTAAGACCTGCATTGTTCTCTGCATCACCTACAAGATACTCTGTCTTCTTCGGCATTGTTTCTACTGCAATACCTGTTACATAGAGTTTCTTTACTGTGATCATGAAGTATGCTGTCTGACCTTCATATGTAACTGCTACCATCTTGTCTTCAGCTGTTGTCATATCAACATCTGCTACTGTAAAGCCTTCGCTGATTGTTTCTGTTGTGCCGTTGTTGTATGTTACCTTAAGTGTAAGGCCTGTTGCATCAAATGTATCGTTTACATAGTACTCTGTCTTATCAGGTTCTGTTGCAACTGTTACTGATACTACCTTTACTTCTGTAACTGTTACTGTGAATGTTACTGTCTTGCCTTCGTATTCTACAGTAATTGTCTTTGTGCCTGCCGTTGCTGAATCAAAGCCTGTTACGTTATAGTCTTCAACCATTGCTGTTGTACCATTGTTGTATGTTGCCTTGATTGTAAGACCTGCGAAATCTGCATCCTCACCTGTGAAGTACTCAAGCTTCTCTGCAGGTGTTACGATCTCAATTGATTCGAGTTCAATTGCCTTGATTGTTACTGTGAATGTTGCAGTCTTTCCGCCATAAGCGACTGTAATTGTCTTTGTGCCTGCTGTTGCTGAATCAAAGCCTGTTACGTTATAGTCTTCAACCATTGCTGTTGTGCCGTTGTTGTATGTTGCCTTGATTGTAAGACCTGTGAAATCTGCATCCTCACCTGTGAAGTACTCAAGCTTCTCTGCAGGTGTTACGATTTCGATTGATTCGAGTTCGATTGCTTTGACTGTTACATCAAATGTTGCTGTATTGCCTTCATACTCTACTGTAAGTGTCTTTGTTCCTGCTGTTGTTGAATCAAAGCCTGTTACTGTATAACCGTTTGTGATTGTTGTGGTTGTACCGTTTGAGTATGTTGCTGTAAGTGTAAGACCTGCATAGTTTGCATCATCACCAACAAAGTATGTTGTCTTTGTCGGAGTTGTCTTTACGATGATACCTGTGATTGCGAGTGTCTTGACGGTGATGCTGAATGAAGCTTCGACCTCTTCATAATATACATAAATCGTTACTTCACCCGGTTCACTTGTGTCGAATCCATCAAGTTCATAATCGCCTTCAGGAATCTCTTCTTCTTCACCATTATTGTACTTTGCAACCACTTTAAGTCCGTCTGTATCAAAGTCCTCATCGCCTACGAAATACTCTGTATTTGTCGGAGGTGTTACTACGAGTTCTGTGATTGCAAGTTCTACTACACTTATTCTTGTTGTTACTGTAAAGCCTTCGTAAGTGATTCTTACTGTCTTTGTGCCGGCAGAATTTGTGTTTACCACACCAAATGTCATACCTTCGCTTACGATTGCTGTTGTACCATTGTTATATGTTACCTTAAGTGTAAGTCCTGTAGGATCGAACTCATCTCCTGTAAAGTATGTTGTCTTATCAGGTGCTGTGTTGAGTTCTACATCTGTAACCTCAACAGGATTTACCTTTACTGTTGATGTTGAAGAATATGTTCTTCCGTCATATGTGATTGTTGCTGTGATTGTCGCTGTGCCTTCTAACACACCTGTTACAACGCCGTTTTCATCAACTGTTGCTACATTTTTCTTATTTGATGTCCATGTTACTGCGCTGATTTCGGGTTCATTGGGCTCGAATGTTGCTGTAAGTTTTGTTGTTGAGCCTGCAAATACTTCTGTTGTTGCCGGGCTTACTGTTACTGCAATATCCTTTTCTGTGTATACAGGCTCTATGATAAGATTCTTTGTTACGTTTGTGAAATCTGTATCCCAGCCTGCAAATGTGTGTCCGAATTTCTCCGGTACTTCACTTACCGAAGGTGCTGTTGCTGAATTACCGTAAATAACCGACTGTTCAGAAATTACAGTACCGTCTTCACCACGGAAAACAACAATACATGAATCAGCTTCCCAATCAGCTTCAATAATATCGATATTGCTTCCGAATGTATATGAATATACCTGCTTTGAATAGAGATTGTTAATCGTACCGTGAGCAGAACCACCATTATTTGACTTTGCTGACCATCCGCAGAACTTATAGCCTTCTTTAACCGGAATGCTAAGATCTACTGTTTCGTTGTAGAGACCGGTAATAGTTGTCTTTGAATCAACATTGACAACAGCGAGATTCTTAACTGTAGCCTTAGAACCTGCAGGTACAAGCGGATCGGATGAAAATTTGATTCTGAGCTGACCTATCGCATCATCGTTGGGACCTGTTGTAAAAATAACACCGTCACCCGTAAGGTTGTAATAATGTAAAGTAGAACCGTTACCAGAGACATAGCCAGGATTGTAAAGCTCAAAAATTACTTGTTCACTTGTAAGTCCTGTAAGCTCATATGTGAACATATAGGTTGAATTAGGCTGAACATCAATGTAGTACGGAAGCATCTGATACTGATCATATGTCATTGTACTGTAAGAAGTTGTAGCAACAAAACTTGATGTACCGTTAGCATTATAGCTGACTGCAGTTTTATTACCTGCAGGAGCATTGTAAACTGCAGGATAACCCTGTGTTGTGTCGAGATAGAGCTCGTTTGTGTCAGCTTTAGCGAGACAAACATCGCTGATTCTTATCTTTTTACCGTTTCTTGCATCTCCGAGCAATTCAAGTTTAAGATAAACAACACCGGTGTCAACAGGATTTGTTGTAAATGACTGACCTGAAGCAGAAACGGTATATGTTGATGAATCTACGCCGTTACCGCCTGTAAACTTAGAGTTATACAAAGAAAACTCAATATTTTCAGCATCTGTACCGGTTACATCATAAGTAAGGATGTACTCAGTTTCAGGATCAAGCTCTGCATAAAAAGGAAGGTACTGAATCTGAACAGCAGTTGTCTTATTTGTGCTCCAAGCAATAATATCGTTACCTTCGATATTATAGTTAAAGTCATTATCACTGTCACCGTGCTCTGTATATGACGGATAAGTAATACTTCCTAACTCCACAGGCATACCTGAAACTTTAGCCTTAAGATAGTTAAAGACACCATCATTTGTATCTACAATTGATGTAACATCACCGGGAATGTAGAAAAATGTATACGAGATGTAATTCTCTTTTACTTTGTTATTAACAATTGTTGAATTGTCACCTTCAATAAGTGATGAGTAATCAGAACCGACAACCTGATCAATCGCAGCCTTCTTTCCTGTTGCATAACCAACGAATTCATAACCGCCAAACTCAGGAGCAGTAAAAGTAAGATCCTCGCCGAACTTATAGTTTTTTGTAAAAACTGTAACTATGTCCGAAACAGTTGAATCATAAACTGATTTGATAACATAATTACCTTCAGCATTCTTTTCAAAAGAAGCAACAGAAATCGTCGCCATTGATGAATAACGGATTGTTTCAAGGTCTGACAAAGCTGATCTGAGAGCATTAGCAAGACTTTCAGCGTTATATGAAACACCTGAAACATTTATTGAAGTCATTGTATCAAGGTTAGCCAGAAGAAGACCCGCACCTTTTAACAGTTCAATAAAATAAGACCATTTTGACGAAGACGTATCGTAGTACGGAGAAGTATCGCCGTTAATACCAAGTCTGGCGGTTGCACCTAAGGCATCGTTATAAGCATCACGCAAAGTAGTTTTATTGTTCGCAGTAACATTAAGGCGAAGAATACTGATATTGAAGCCAGTATCCTGTCCCTGTTCATTGTACAAGCTTGCCTGAACGTTACAATCAGCAGAAGTTCTGATACCGGAAATATCCATTTTGATTTTACCATTATACTTAATACCTTCAGTTCCGCCCTCACCTGTAGGAGCATACGGGTCTTCGCCACTTGCGATAACGGAATTATATCCATACCAGTAAGATTCACCTTCTGATGTTGTATTCAGCTGTGAAGTCTTATGCTCATTCGGCGTCGACTTACCATACATGCTGCTTACAATCCAAGCACCGGTTACCGCACCGCTTTCACTCCAGTTAGAGGTTGCCATAAGACCAACAGTAAGGTTCGGAACATCAGCAAGATTCTTATAGCGGCCTGTGTCAACAATAAGTTTGGTCTGCGGTGAAGCACCATAGTTTAAAAATGTAACATCACCGCCAGAAGGTCCAGCATTTCTGTTTTCAAACAAATTAAATGACGGAATTGTAAAAATAGTGGCAGACATATCTGAAGTTACAAAATAGTTAACATCAATGTTATCCATATTTGAGGCTGCAGCATCCCATGCAAAATAGCCGTTTGCCATAGGATAAGTAGCAAACTGAGCGTAAATATCTGTATCTTTATTATAAGAATTACTCTGTACTCTGTAGCCCTCGGGATTGGTTGACGAAAAAGGCATAATTGATCTGTTATTGCCAATAGCAACAACAGGATAATGACTGCCTATATTGTAATAATCCAAAGTATGGAAACCGGAAATCCAGGAAATAGCACTGTTGTCATGATCATATCCTCGGTCATTCTTAATAAACATTGCATTACCGGCCGGCATAACATTAGGTTTATAAACATAGGTGTATGCTACTACAGTCTTTGTAAGACCGTCGAGTGAGTCCACAAAAGTAGCCGTCCACTCAATATAACAGCCGGATTCCGTAGAAAGAAGATACGGAGATACACTCTCATTTGTGATAGTTGTATCAATAAGATTTGAATTAATAGAATATCTTGTTCTTGAGGTATCAGTACGAGTATTAACAGCACTGATAGCTGTCGAATATGAGGAGAACTTAATTGTACTGTTCATATTCGCATAGTTTGAAGTTGTGCTGGAAGAAGCAGTTGAAGTATATGCCGTCATTTCTGTGAAATTAGCATTAAGATACTTGAAGGTAATCGAAACACTGCTTGCGTTCTCATAATAGAAATAAAGATTACCTGATGAATTCTCACCGGTTCTCAAAGACGAAATCTCATGAGTGGATTTATTGATTTCAGCATCAACAAACCACTGGAAATTTGCCCTTTCAATATTTTTGTGTGCAGTAAGTGAAGGTTTAAGATAAACCTGCTCAGGAACATAGAAATATACAGAATCCTGAGAACTGCTGTCAGTAACATTAATTACTGAGTCAGATGTCGCAGCAGATGCTCCGACGTTAAAAAACACAAGTGTCGTAACCATCATTGCAATTGCAAGAGTGAATGACAATACTCGTCTGAATACTTTAGTTGCGTTTTTCATAGTAATCCCTCCGATCATTTATTTCCAAATTGTAAAATTCAATTATGGTTAGAATAATATTATCATAAACACAAACAATAAGTCAACAATTCCAGGTGACTCAGAATACATTTTGTTAAAACAAACTAATTATACAAAAAAATAATGTTAACCTTAACTAAAATCAGGAAGTTTTTGTTCAGTCTTCAACAGCTTCTCTCTTTGTTTGTAATCAGGCATAAACCGTGAAATAAAATCATAGAAAGCCTCGCTGTGATTGTGATGTCGAATATGTGCTAACTCATGGACAACTACATAATCAATTGCGTCTTCCGGGTATAACATAAGAATATATGAAAAACACAGCGAATTTTTGCCGTTACAGCTTCCGAATCTTTTCTGAGCCGAAGTAATTTTGACTCCGGTGGGTTTAACACTCATGATCATTGAATAATACTCAACCTTTTCAACGATTATTTTTTTAGCCAATTTTTTAAGTTTAATTATTTGTTCGTCAGAAAGTTTTAGTTTTTTATTATTATTAACTCGTTGCGTTTCTTGAGTAGCAAGTATCCAATCCAAATTTTCATCAACAAAATTTTTCACCTTGTATTCAGGATATCTTTTGGGGATTCTAACCGTAACATCACCGTTTTCATTAACCTGAATACTTACAGTTTTCCGGTCACTACGTACTAACTTATACTCAATCAAAATATCACCCTCTTTATGCATAGATTTTAGCATAAAAAGAATTTAATAACAACAAAAACATTTGCTTTTTAAAAATGTATATGATATAATACACAGAAATTTGTTTGTATCAATTACTTTAATCGTCAAACGCCAAGGAGGTTAAAATATGAAACAATTAATGTCAGGTAATGAGGCTGTTGCCCGCGGTGCTTATGAAGCAGGTGTTAAAGTTTGTTCAGCATACCCGGGAACTCCCAGTACCGAAATTTTCGAAAACTTACCGCAGTACAAAGATAGCCTGTATTGTGAGTGGGCGCCGAATGAAAAGGTCGCAGCAGAAGTTGCATACGGTGCATCAATTGCCGGTGTACGTTCATTATGTGCTATGAAACACGTTGGTCTTAACGTAGCTGCTGACCCTATCTTTACAGCGACATATAACGGTGTCGGTAAAGGTTTTGTTATAATCAGCGCAGACGACCCCGATATGCACTCATCACAGAACGAGCAGGATAACAGATATTATGCCAAAGCCGCAAAGATGGCTATGATCGAACCTGCAGACAGTCAGGAAAGCAAAGACTTTATCAAAGAAGCGTTTGAAATTTCCGAAAAGTTCGATATCCCCGTACTTTTCAGAACAACAACGCGAGTATGTCACTCCAAGAGCCTTGTAGAATTTGGTGATGTTTCAGATACAGAACCATATGAATACAAGCGAAATGTTTTCAAGTACGTAAGTGCGCCTGCAAACGCAAAGGCTCATCATCCCGTTCTTGAACAGAAACTCAGAGATATGGCTGAATACGCATGCACCTCCCCTCTTAATAAAATCGAGATGAACGGATCTAAAGTCGGTGTAGTAACAGCTTCTGTTGCTTATCAGTATGCAAAAGAAGTGTTCCCTGAGGACACGTCTTTCCTTAAACTCGGTTTTACATATCCGCTTCCGATGAATCTTATCAAGGATTTTTCATCAAAGGTTGATAAATTATATGTTGTTGAAGAGCTTGAGCCCTTTATGGAAGAACAGATCAAAGCGGCAGGTATTGAATGTATCGGCAAAGACCTAATCCCTAACATTTATGAACTCAATCCTGAAATTGTTGCCCGCAGTATTTTCGGCACAGAGCCGGAAGTAAAGGAACTTTCCGTCAAAGCAGTAGGCAGACCTCCGGTATTATGTCCGGGTTGCCCGCACAGAGGTTTCTTCTACACTATGAGCAAAAACAAAAGCTTTGTTATTTCAGGCGATATCGGTTGCTATACACTCGGCAGTGCTAAGCCCTTGAGTGCAATGGACTCAGTTGTATGTATGGGCGGCGGTTTCTCTGTCGGAATGGGTATGTCAAAAGCATTTGATATGATCGGTGATACAAGCAAAAAAGTTTTCGGTATCGTTGGTGACTCAACATTCTTCCACAGTGGAATGACAGGTGCTGCTGAAATTCTTTATAACAAAGGCAACATGATTCCGGTAGTGCTTGATAACAGCATTACAGGTATGACAGGCCAGCAGGAAAATCCGGGCAGCGGTGAAAATCTTATGGGCGAACCTGCACCTTCAATTTCGATCGAAAAAGTTCTTGAAGCATTCGGCTATCAGAATGTAATTATTGTAGATCCTCAGGATCTTACTGCAATGCAAAAAGCTGTCGATGATGCACTTGCAAGTGAAGTTCCCGCTGCAATTATTACCAGAAGACCTTGTCTTCTTATTAAGAGAGTCAAACACAACCTCGGTAAATGCGTTGTTGATTCAGATAAATGTCGTTCTTGTAAAAAGTGTCTTAAAGTCGGTTGTCCGGCAATCTTTATGAAAGACGGCAAGGCAACAATTGATACAACACTCTGCGTAGGATGCACTGTATGTAATCAGGTATGTCCGTTCAGTGCAATTGAAAAGGAAGGTGAATAAAATGTCAGACGTTAAAAGCATTATTCTCGTCGGTGTCGGCGGTCAGGGCGCCATTCTTGTAAGTAAAGTTCTTACTAAAGGCCTTATAAAAGCCGGTTATGACGTTAAAATGAGTGAAGTACACGGTATGTCTCAGAGAGGCGGAAGCGTATCAACTCAGGTAAGATTCGGTTCAAAAGTTTATTCACCTATCATCGGTAAAGGACAGGCAGATATTCTTGTTTCATTCGAAAAAATGGAAGCAATAAGATACGCTGACTTTTTGAAACCAAGCGGAACAGCAGTAATCAATGATTACAAAATCGTTCCTATGAATGTAGCTGCAGGTGAAGAAAAGTATCCTGAAGGCATTATCGAAGAAATGCAGTCCGCATTCAAAACTGTTGTCCTTGACGCTGCAAAAATCGCATTGGAGCTCGGCAACTCAAAGTGCATGAACATCGTTCTTTTCGGTGCAATGGTAAAGGCACTCGGTCTTGATAATATTGATTGGGAAGAGACACTTAAAGAAACATTACCTGCAAAAATCCTCGAAATTAATCTTAAGGCTTTCAAAGCTGGTTATGACGCATAAAGGAGTGTAAATCAATTGGTTTCAGAAAAAATGCTTTCACTCGGCAGTAACAGATCAACTATTCGTGAGCTTTTTGAATACGGAAAGAAACGTGCTGCAGAAGTTGGTGCCGAAAATATCTATGATTACAGCCTTGGTAACCCGAGCGTACCGGCTCCTAAAGAAGTTAACGAAGCTATAATCGAAATTCTCAACAATGATCCTGCAATTGCAGTACACGGTTACACCAGTGCAGTCGGTGACAACGCAACAAGAGATGCTATTGCTGATAATCTTAACCGCCGTTTCGGAACGAATTACACTCGTGACAATCTTTATCTCACTTGCGGTGCTGCTGCTTCATTACTCTGTGCTTTCAGAACCGTAATTGTTGATCACAACAGTGAGATTATCGGAATTGCACCTTTCTTCCCTGAATACGCAGCTTTCGTTAATTCAAACGGGGGTAAATTCACTGTTATTCCTGCAGATGAAGCAAAGTTTCAGGTAAATTTTGATCTGCTTGAAAAAGCTATTAACAAGAACACTCAGGCAATAATAATAAACACACCCAACAACCCGTCAGGTGTTGTATACTCTGAAGAAACAATTATTAAGCTCAGTGAGATTCTCACAGAAAAGAGTGCAGAGTTCGGACATCCGATATATCTCATTTCTGATGAGCCGTACAGAGAACTATTTTATACTGAAGAAGGTGTGCCGTTTACTGCAAAGTATTATAAGAACACTATTGTTTGTTATTCATACAGTAAGTCACTTTCACTCCCCGGTGAACGAATCGGCTATGTGCTCATCCCGTCTGAAGCTGATGATTTTGTTCAAGTATATAATGCTATTGCAGGTGCAGGTCGTTCTTGCGGTTACGTTTGCGCACCCTCACTTATGCAGAAAATGATTGCAAAATGTGCTGACGTTATGCCTGATATCAGCTCATATAAAAAGAACAGAGATTATCTTTACAACGCACTCACAGAAATAGGATATGAATGTGCTGACCCTTCAGGTGCGTTCTATCTCTTTGTAAAAGCTCCAAATGGCAACGCTGACGTTTTCAGTGAAGTAGCAAAGAAATACGATTTGTTACTTGTTTCAGGCTCTGCATTCGGTTGTACTTCATTTTTCCGTGCTTCATATTGTGTTGATTATGATATGATCGTGCGTTCAATTCCTGCTTTCAAAAAAGCTTATGAGGATGCTGTTAAATAATGAAAACTGTAAAATTATATGATAACAATGCATACGTCAGTGAATTTAACGCAACTGTATTATATTGCAGTAAAAACGGAAAATATTTTGATATAATTCTTGATAAAACCGCATTCTTCCCTGAAGGCGGCGGTCAACAAGCAGATACAGGCACAATCAGCTTTGCTGAAGTAGTCGATGTTCAGCTTGACAATGGAGTAATTATTCATAAGACTGACTCCCCTCTTGAGGTTGGCTCAGAAGTTAATTGTAAAATCAATTGGGATATTAGATTCAGAAGAATGCAGAACCATTCCGGTGAACATATTATTTCAGGAATTGCAAACAGTCTTTATGGTTGCACAAATGTCGGTTTTCATATGGGAAGTGAAATTACTGTTGATTTCGATATTGAATTAAGTAAAGAGCAGATTAATAAAATTGAAACACTCGCAAACGAGGCTGTTTTCAAAAATGTTTCGATTACCGCCGAATATCCTGACACTTCCGTTCTTCAGGATCTTGAGTACAGAAGCAAACTTGACCTTACCGAAGATGTACGAATCGTCACTATCGACGGTTACGACAAGTGTGCCTGCTGTGCTCCTCACGTTAATCGTACAGGTGAAATCGGAATCATTAAAGTCCTCGATTCAATGCGTCACAGAGGCGGCACCAGACTGTTTATGTTATGCGGTGCAGACGCTTATGAAGATTATTGCATCAAAACTGACAATCTTTATCAAATTGCGGTCAAACTTTGTGCTAAGCATAATGAGGAGTTAGATGCATTTAATAAGCTTTGCAACGAAGTTCAGGAGTTAAAGCAAAAATGTGCATCTATTGCAAAAGAACTGACGCAGCTTAAGTCGCAGAATATCGAAACAGTGAACGGTGTTGCTCTATTTTTTGAAAACGAGTCAGATATGCAGACTATACGCAATCTGGCATTAGAGACGGCAAAACAACAAGATGTTACAGCTGCTGTATTTTCAGGTGAAGACGGAAGCTATAAATATGCAATCTCATCTATGAATAAAAGTGTACGAGATATATCAACCGCACTTAACAAACAGTTCAGCGGCAGAGGCGGCGGTTCTGACGAACTTGTTCAAGGAAACCTCTCAGCTACTGAAGCTGAAATCAAAGAATTCTTTTCAAACTTATGAGAGGCTGATATGAAAATTTGTGTTTACGGTGCCTCAAGCACTACAATCGACAACTCATATATTCTTGATGGTGAAAAACTTGGCCGTTTTATGGGTGAACGCGGTCACTCACTAGTTTTCGGCGGCGGCGACAACGGACTTATGGGCGCTGTTGCGAGAGGAGTCCACTCTGTAGGAAAAACTGAAATTATCGGAATTGCACCGTCATTCTTTAATGTAGACGGTATTCTGTTTGAGCATTGTACTGAATTTATCTATCCCGAAACAATGCGTGAGCGTAAGAAAATGATGGATGAATATTCAGATGCTTTCATTGTTACTCCGGGCGGAATAGGCACGTTCGATGAATTCTTCGAGATTCTGACACTAAAACAGTTAGGCAGACATAATAAACCGATAGCTATATTAAATACAAACGGTTATTATGACCATCTTAAAGAATTTCTACAGAACGGAATAGATGAAAATTTTCTTACGGAAGAATGCAATAAACTTTTCTTTATTTCAGAAAGTGCTGATGATATCTGCACTTATATTGAAAATTACAGACCTGAGGATACGCCTGTCTCTAAATTCAAATCAATCCGATAAAAAAATCCTGCGACTTACATCGCAGGATTTTAATTTTACTGTAACTTATTCGGATTGTCAAAACGATAGATTTCTCTGTTTTCAATATCCATATCAGGAATCATTATAGGTTGGATTCCTGCATTAGCAGTAATTGTTGTAATGATTGCGCGAGCATAAGGGAACAGCTCTTTATAAGTCTGAACATGAATCAATTCACGTTCAAGATCAGGATCGAATGCGAAAATACCGCCAAGAACAAGTTTAATTGAAAAAGTCTCAGGGTTTTCTTTATCGACGATCGTAATTGTAAACTTACCTTCACAGATATTCTGATTAGTATATCTGACATTATAACCGTAACTGTTTTTAAGCTCGATTTTAGTTGTAGCCTTAACTTTGTTAACAAGCTGCAATTCCTCGATTTTATATGCTTTCAACTTTAACTTAGCCATAATTTTTACCTCTAAATTATTTTTTATTATAATAACATATACTCTCTTTTTTTACAATAGTAATATCAAAATATAATGGGTTGAAGCTGTTTGCCTTTTAATGCCGAACACACAGATTCAGGTAACAAGGAAAAGTCCGCAACAAGAGAGTTTTCTTTTACGACACTATCATCCTGTCCGAAAGGAACAAAAAATATGTTTTTATAGTTAAGTAATTGCCCAATATTCTTAGCTGAAGATCCAAGTCCGTCATTTGTCGATAAAGCAATCAGAACCGGTCTCTTATTTCTCAGATGTGACTTTACTGCCATTGTAACGGAAGTATCGGTAATACCGCACGATAGTTTAGCAAGCGTATTACCGGTACACGGAGCAACAACTAATAAGTCCAGCAGTTTTTGCGGTCCAATCGGCTCGGCCATTTCAATTGTATGAATTACTTTATTAGAACATATATCTTCAACCGTTTCAATCAAGTTTTGAGCTTTACCAAAACGAGTATCAGTTGTATATACAATCTCAGACAATATCGGTATAATATTATAATTCAGTTTCTTCAGATTCTTTATTTCTTCAACAACTTTCGAATGTGTACAAAACGATCCACACATTGCAAATCCGATTGTTTTATCCAAGTTTTACCTCCTTTAAAATTTCTAAAACAGTTTCTGCAATATTCTCACCTACGCTTATTGGCGTATATTTCCCGGGCAAAGCCGAAGCAAGAATATATTTAAATTCTGATATATCAGACCTTGCAATATCAAGGCCGTAAGGTGACGATGCAATTTCAATATACAGATTGTCCCTGCCAAGAGATTTTATTGCTTTGTCAGTAATAATATTATAAGGGACTGTGTTTATTATCACATCAAAAATATGAAGTGATAGTTCGATTTCATTTATGTCAGCTACAAACAATCCAAACTCTATAGCAGAACTCTTTGAAGATTCACTTCTGGTAAAAACTTTAACCCTTACATCTAAATTAAACAGCATCTTACTGATTGCTTTTCCGCAGTAACCGTAGCCTAATACGCATACCTTTAAAGCAGTTAAATCCTTACAGACGTTATCAAGTATAATCTTTAATGTTCCTTGTGCTGTAAGTCTGGAATTTTTTTCAAGAAAAGATTCGTTGTAATAGTAACTGAATGCAGACTTATCCGTAGCAACATTTTCAACATTACCATAAAACAAATTCTGTTGTTTATCCAATGAATTAATTATATACTCAAAGTCAACATTGGTACCGGGTACAACACCATTCTTAACCGTAGGCAAGGGTAAAATAATGTTATTATATTCATTAATTATATTTAAAAAATCTTCATTTTCTACACAATAAGCACTATAACCAAGTCCGTTAAGATATCTTTTACATTCAGACATTTTAGCATCTTTTCCCAAAAGTAAAAATTTATCCGTCTTCATTTTTACACCTCCATGGTATATTATGAAAAAAATATAAGTATGGTTAATTTTTATTTAAATTTACTATTTATTTTTATTTGTTTTTGAACTATAATATGTATTTGACAGGAGATGAATTAAATGCACGATATAGACAGATTGTTAAAAGAAGTTAAAAGAGTTCACTTCATTGGTATCGGCGGATCAGGAATGTGTCCGCTTGCTGAGATATTACATAATGAAGGATACAAACTTACAGGTTCAGATAATAACGAAACAGACACACTTCAGAGAATCAGAAATATGGGTATTCCCGTTACTCTCGGTCAAAAAGCAGAGAATATCAACGGAGCAGAGATGATTGTATACACTGCAGCGTTACTACCCGACAACCCTGAACTTGTTGCTGCTAAAAATTCAGGTATTCCTACGTTCGAGCGTGCAGATCTTCTTGGCGCCGTTACAAGAATGTACGATAACTGCTATTGCGTGTGCGGTACACATGGCAAAACGACAGTTTCTTCTATGCTTACGCAGATAATGATTCAGTGCGAAAAAGATCCGTCAGCAGTTATAGGCGGTAAACTTCCGCTTATGCAGTCTAACGGCAGGGTCGGAAAGTCTGATAATATGGTGTGTGAAGCATGTGAGTTCAAAGATACGTTTCTTCACCTTTCCCCTGATATCGCAATCATACTTAACGTTGATGCTGACCACCTTGAGTATTTCAAGACACTTGATAATATTATCAAATCTTTCAATAAGTTTTCTAAACTTGCAACCAAGGCTCTTATTATCAACGGTGATGATGCAAATACACTTAAAGCTGTTGAAGATATTGATGATAAAGAGATTATTACCTTTGGTATTGATAAAAAGAATAATTTCTATGCTGATAACATCACCATCGAACATGCATTTGCGAAATACGATTTATTTAAAAATAATAAATTTATCGGAACAATAAAATTAAGAGTTCCGGGTGAACATAATATAAGTAATTCTCTTGCAGCGTTAGCTGCGGCAGATTATTGCGGAATTGACTTGAATGATGCTATCGGTTCTTTGGAACAGTTTGGCGGTGCTTGCCGAAGATTTGAAATTCTTGCTGAAATTGACGGAATCACAATAGCTGACGATTATGCACACCATCCTGCTGAATTGAAAGTTACTCTTGACGCAGCGATGCAGATGGAATATAAAACTGTATGGGCAGTATTCCAACCGTTCACATATTCTCGTACCAAAGAGCATATGGATGATTTTGCAAAAGTGTTAAGTATTCCGGATAAATGTGTAATGACTGAGATTATGGGATCGAGAGAAGTTAACACTGATGGAGTATATACACACCAACTTGCAGAGAAAATTCCCGGCAGTGTGTGGTTCAATACTTTTGATGAAGTTGCGGACTATGTATTAAAATACGCAAAGTCCGGAGATCTTATAATCACACTCGGCTGCGGAGACATCTATAAAGCAGCGAAAATTATGATAAACAAATTACAGGATAAATAAGATTAAGACCGTAACAATCGCAAGAATTGTTACGGTCAATTTATTTCTTAGTAAAAGTATGTTTGTCAAAATTATCTTTAAAATAATCCTTTACAAGCTCTGATATTTTATCTGTTCCTGATGTGTTATCTGAATCCGAAACATCGTCTTTTCGCTCATTTTCCCTGCCCATAAGATTATCAAAATAAGCTCTGGACTTTTCCTTTGGGTCAGAATCGTGGTCAGAAATTTCATTACTATACTGAAAAGCATCATCATTAATTTCATAGCCTCGAACTGAAAGTGTAAGGTCATCTTCAGTCAACAACTGACCTGAATTGAACGAAACAGGCTCTTCAAGCTCATGCTCTTCTTTCAACTGATGTCCATCATTAAACCCGTCATGATATGCACCTAAAGCACCAAATCTCTTTCGGATAAGGCTCGGTGAATAATCATCAACACCTAATTTCATCGCTTCTTTGCTCAAAGCGTACTCTTCTGCTGCTTGCTCATTAATTTTATCTCTGTGAAAATAAACAGGTAAAAACATTAAAAATGACAAAGACTGAATAGCAATCAGTTCAATTATGTACCACTTTTCGGGCAATCTGTCCTGAGTAAAGAAAAACGAAGTAGTGATAAAATAAGTAATAAAATGGTCAGCTAACGACATCCAGACAGTCCCGTTAACTTTATAATATAAGCCCCATTTGAAACCGCTAATCCAATTATAAAATATATGACCGCAAACAAGAAAGACTTTCATAATATTACTTTGAATTGAAAATTCACCGTATATCAAAGAATATATAATAGTCGGTACAAATGAAACGGTATAAATTAACGACTGAATCACAATGGAATTAAATGTACCGAATCGCGATGACAACTGAGAAATGAGAAAACCTCTGTAAAAAACTTCTTTAAAAACAGAAATCAGCAGCAATGACACCACATAAAGCAATGACATTATTACAAAAACATCAGGTGTATAGTCAGAAGAAAAGCCTGAAGGTCTGAATGTAAGAACAAGATTACCATATCCCCTGTACATAAAATAAAAGTACTTAGCTACATATATTACAAGAAAAGGGATAACCGAAAACACTGCACCATACAGAAATTCAAAAAAGACTCCGTAAGATTTGAAGCAGAATTTTTTAAGATTCAAACCAAGAAAAGCAGACACTATTACAGCTAAAAACAGTCCGATTATTCTTGAGAATACATTAGATTCGAAAATCGAGTCATCGTTATGCAAGAAAAACACATCAATAATGTGAACAACCAGAATAACAAAGCTCAATCCGAACGCTAGCCTGACTCTTTTTTCAACAGTCATATAAAGACATCCTTACTGTTTTAGTTTTTCAATTTCTTTTAACCAGATACTATAAGAAGAATCACTAGCCATTTTTAAATCACCTCTGGGTGAAAGACTAACACTTCCAACCTTTACACCATCGGGAAGACAGCTGCGTTTGAATTGCTGAGTAAAGAATCTTCTGTAGAACACTTCAATCCATTTAAGGATAGTTTTATTATCAAAATCAGCAGCAAATGCAATTTTGGCAAGGTGATAAATCTTAGCAGGCGTATAACCGAAACGCATAAAATGATAAAGGAAAAAGTCATGCAACGCATAAGGTCCGATAATCTCTTCCGTTTGCTGAGCAATGTTGCCTTTTTCATCCGGAGGCAAAAGTTCAGGACTGATAGGAGTATCAATTATATCTCTTAACACATCAGCACTATCTGAAAAACATCCGCTCTCAATCAAAGATGAAATAATCCACCTGATAAGTGATTTCGGTACACCTGCGTTTGTACCATACATACTCATATGGTCCGCATTATAAGTGCACCATCCAAGTGCGAGCTCACTAAGATCACCGGTTCCAACGACAAACCCACCCACTTTGCAGGCATAATCCATAAGCACCTGTGTACGTTCACGAGCTTGAACATTTTCGTAAGTTGTGTTAAACAGATCTTCGGGATGACCGATATCTCGACAATGCTGTGTACAAGCATCCTTAATATCAATCTCCATTGAAGTGATGCCGAGTGTTTTCATAAGATCCCATGCGTTAGAGTGAGTTCTTTCAGTTGTACCGAAACAAGGTAAAGTTATACCAATTATATTCTCGAGCGGAATACCAAGCTGACGTGCCGCTTCAACACAAACAAGCAATGAAAGTGTAGAATCCAGTCCGCCAGAAATTCCAAGCACCATTTTGCCACCAATAGTTTTTACACGCTTTTTTAGGCCGGCTACCTGAATGTTGAATATGTCAAGACAGCGTTCAACTCTTTCATTTTTAACAGACGGAACAAAAGGTAGCTTGTTAACAAAATAAAGTGAACCGTCACATTCAGGTGAATAATCAACAAAAATCTCTCGATATTCTTCAGTTGAATCATAATAATCAAAAGACTTATTCTTAAGTCTTTCTGCCTTTATTTTTCCGAGATCAACATCTGTTTTTATAAAATAGTTTCCGTCGGCAACGCGTTCGTTTTGTTTAAGCATATTACCGTTTTCACATATAGCAGAATGACCGGAATAAACAAAATCTGTTGTCGATTCTCCTTGTCCGGCTGATGAATATATATATATACAATTCAAAGCCGCGGACTGATGAGAAATAAGATCATTTATATACTTTCTTTTTGTTACAATCTCTTCTGAAGCAGCAGGATTGAGAATTATTTCAGCACCGGCAAGGCCTAATTTAGAACTTTGAGGAATCGGTGCCGAAAGGTCATCACCAATCTCTACTGAAAATTTAGCAAAGCCACCTACATTGAAAATAATGTCATTACCTACAGGTATCGCATAGTCATCATCGATACCGATTTCCGAAGCAGATATATAGTCAATATTGAGATCACGAGCTGAATTAAACCAACGATTATCACACGAAGAATATGAGGCGGCAATGTTTGTCTTAACATGAACACCTATAACCTTACCGCCCTGAAAAACAACAGCACAGTCATAAAGTCTTCTGTCAAGTGCCAAAGGAGCACCAACTACAATAACGCATTTAACGTGTTGAGTTTCTCTTTTAATTAAAGAAACTGCACGTTTGACACTATTCAATAATTCATTCTGAAAAAACAAATCTGCACAGGTATATCCGGATAAAGATAATTCAGGAAAAACTATAAAATCGGCATCCGTATTATCGTTGACCATACTGATAATTCTTTTAGTATTAAGTTCAACATCACCAACAGTGACTTCCGGCACTGCTGCAACTACTCTGTAAAAATCAAACATAACTATCACCTGACCCTAAAACTATAAAATAATTATAACATAAAAACGAACCATGTCAAACTAATACTTTAATTTAATATTTTATTGAAAAAAAAACAAAAATGTGTTAGATTATTATATATACGTTATATATTCGTTCAAGGAGTATGATTATGGAAAAGTATCTGAAAACCTCTAAAATTAAGCTAGGTAAAAAAAGCTTTACGATACCGTCTGAAGCACTTTCATACGGCATCGGATTATTCGGCGTTGCCCTTCTTTCGGGTTGGGTGCCGGAATATGTTAAAACATATTTTGCTGATTTCGCATTCAAAGGTCAGGGTTATGACCCTGAAAAAATCGCAGGCTCAATTACTACACTCTTTTTAATTGCAGGTATCGTCGGCGCAATTGCAGAAATCACAATTGGTATTCTTGTTGACAAAACCAAATCCAAAAGAGGCAAAATCCAACCATGGCTTCTTTATGGTATGGTTCCCCTCGGCATAATTTCAATTCTTGCTTTTATTGCACCTAAGGTTAACAACTACACAATTTCAATGGCATGGATGTTTATAGTATATTCATTTTATGTTATTATTCTCGTCGCTGTTGAAAGTCCGAGCAACTGCTTCGGTGCTGTCTGCACACCTAACCCCGACGAAAGAAGTGATGCAATCTCGATTGCCGGCATTCTTCGTTCAATCGGCCAGTCAGGCGGAATGGTTGTGCTCATCGTTGTCGGAGCAATTATGAAAGCTGTTATGGGCAAAGACAGATTTGAAGCTGCAGAAGGTAAAGGACTCGATTTACAGATTTCTACTGTTGTAGTTGTTGTCGGATTTATTCTTTTTCTTTCAATTATGCTCAAAAACACAAAAGAACGTGTTCCTTATACGACAGAAAAAGTTAACCTCTGGGAAAGCTTTAAGTTCGTGTTCACTAACAAAAACCTTCTCATGGTTTCGCTTGCAAAGGTTGCAGGTTTCGGACGCGGAGTATACGGTGCGGTAAGTCTTTACATAGCAGTTTATCTCCTCGGAGATAAAGGACTAAAACTAGGACTTTTACTTCCGATGGGTATCGGTACTGCAGTCAGTATGCTTGTTGTTAAAAAGCTTATTAAATCAATCGGTACTAAATGGACATTTATTTCATGCAGTCTCTACGGCGTGGCTTCTTTTGTACTTCTTTTCATCGTATCTATGATTATAGGTTTCAGAAAAGAACTCATAATCCCCTTCCTTGTTATAAACTTCCTTGTAGGTCTTCAGAACGGCAACACTAACCTTACACCCAATGTAATGATTGCTGACTGTGTTGATGAAATCGAATGGAAAACCGGAAAAAGACAGGAAGGACTATGTTATGCAGGTTACGGACTTTTCTCAAAAATTGCATCTGCATTCACAAGTTCTCTAGGTGCTTTTCTTGTGTTCACCTGGTCAGGTTATCTTCCGTCAACAGACCCGAATATAGCTTATATTGATCAGAATGAAACTACACTTATCAGATTCCTTATTATCTACACAATTATTCCAGCTTGCTTCGTTCTTTTGCAGGTTGTACCTGTATTATTCTATGACCTTAATTCAAAGAAGAAGGAAAAAATATCACTTGAACTTATTGAGCGCCGCGGCGTAATCCAGAAATAAGAGGGTTAATATGAATAACGATAATAAAACTCTTGAACTTATAGTTTTTACAGATGCTCACTACTATTCCAAAAAGCTTGGAGTTGACACACCTTCATATCATCAGTATGATGCAGGAAATCAGAAAATGGTCAAAGACAGTGAAGAAGTGCTAAAAGCAGCTTTTGCTCAGATGGCAAAAAGTGAATGCAAAGATATCATTTTCTGCGGCGATGCAACTTGTGACGGCGATCCCGACAGCCATGCAGAATTCATCTCTATGCTTTATGCATTAAAAAAATGCGGCAAGCGTATATATGCAATTACCTCCACTCACGACTTTCAGGACAGCGGTAAAACTCATAAATACACAGGTGAAGTGAGAGAAGAAATACGAGCACTTACCCGAGAAGAAATTCCGGAGCTTTATAAAAGTTTCGGTCCCGATGAAGCTGTTTCAGTATATAAAGACGGGCTTTCATACTTTTCAGAAATTGACGATACTTACTGTGTCTTTGCCCTTAATTCCGACCGCGACGGTATGGGAAGAAGCGGTTTCAGTGAAGATATGCGTCAGTGGATAAAAGAAACTGCAGAAAAAGCAACAGCTGAAGGCAAAATACTTCTTGCTTTTTCACATCACCCTCTTATATCTCCTTCACCTTTCTACTCATTAATCGGTAAAAACGATATGATGGGCGGACATCAGGAAATAAGAGAAATGCTCGCCGACTGCGGAATCAGTCTTGTATTCACAGGACACTCACACGTACACGATATCTCACATATCTTTTCAAAAAAAGGAAATGTACTTTACGATGTGTCTACATCAGCAACAGCAGGTTATCCGGGATACATAAGAAAAGTTAAACTTAATGGCAAAACAGCTGAAATTACAAGTGAGTGCATAAAAGAGTCTGTAGATATCAAGTTTAATGGTCAAGACTTACAAGAACATCTGTACAATAAATTTTTCGGTACAATCAGACTTACATTGCAGGCAGCAGCTAAAGATATTCCTACTTTTGCCGATTGCGCTGTCGGAATCAGTATTCCTAAGAAGACATCATACAAGCTCGGTTGGATTATTAAGCCCATAGCAAAACTGCTTGACAAACTAACAATAGGCAATGTAGCATCCTGGACAAAAAAAGAAACAGGGTTATCGGAAAATGATTATGCTGATATTAAGAACAACAAGGTTGTGGATTTTATTATAGACCTCGTGATGCATCTTTATGAGGGTGATGCGCCTTACAATCCCGATACTGCGCAGTATAAAATCACAGTCGGTCTTATGAATATAATTGACAGTATTCTCGAAACGATTCACCTTCCGTTTTCAAAAATCTTAAAAGGTTACAACAGTCCTTCAGAGCTTCTAATACCATTACTGTATAACAGCGGTATCTGCGATGAAAAATCAGAAATTATTCTGAACGGTACAAAAAATGATGTTGAACAAATTCTGAACAACAACTATACCGAAACCGTAAAGAAAAGCAAAAAAGGACCATATATTATAGCGGTAATTGCATTATTAATTATTGCATTTATCCCCTGTCTCCCTATCATTGCAGCTTTTATTTTAGGTGCTTATCTGTATAACAGAATCAAATATTCAAAAGAAATCAGAGGTTAATAAAAATGATGAATCCCCTAAAAACCGTAATTGTCGGTGGCGGTCACCGTTCTTTAATTTACGCAGGTTTAAGTGACATAAAACCGGATATGATGGAAATTGTCGGTATTGTTGATCCAAATGAATTCAGAAGAAATTCCATAGCTGAAAAATACAACATTCCTCCCGATAATATGTTTAAGACCGTTGAGGAGTTTACCGCAAGACCAAAGTTTGCAGATGCAGTTATTAACGGTACTATGGACCATATCCACGTTGAAACATCAATTCCGATACTTAAAGCCGGATATGATATTTTGCTCGAAAAGCCTTTTGCCGTCAACGAAACTGAAATGCGTGAGCTCGTAAAGTGCGCTAACGAAAACAAAAGAAAGATAATGGTCTGCTTTGTTCTTCGTTATGCTCCTTTTTACAGAAAAATCAAAGAGACACTTCTTTCAGGCGAAATTGGACAGGTTGTAAACATACAGACTGTTGAACACGTCAGCTATCATCACATGTCAACCAGCCATATTCGCGGCAAATGGAGAAACGAAGAAGAATGTCACGCTTCAATGCTCCTTGCAAAATGCTGCCACGACATTGACATAATGATGTGGCTTATGGGCAACGATGTACCTGTAAAAGTATCAAGTTTCGGTGGCCTTATGCAATTCAGACCTGAAAACGCTCCTGAAAACTCAGGAACACGTTGTCTTGTAGACTGTCCTCTTGTTGATACTTGCCTTTATTCTGCAAAAAGAATTTATCTTGATCATCCTGACCGTTGGTCCTTCTACGTCTGGGACAAACTTGAAGACAAAGAAAACGGAACACTTGAAGAAAAGCGAGAACTTCTTAAAACGAGTCAGTACGGCATCTGTGCTTACAAGAGCGATAACAATGTTGTCGACCATCAAAGTCTGAATGTTCAGTTTGCAAGCGGTGCAACCGGAACACATAATATGATCGGCGGTACTGCAATTCCGCAAAGAAAAATTCATATTATCGGCACAAAAGGTGAAATCTTCGGTACTCTTGAAAGCGGAAAATTTACTGTCTCACTTATTGATCCGCGTCCGGGTTGCGAACACCGTGACCGTGAAATTGATGTTAATGTTGCAGATGATTCACACGGTGGCGGTGACTTATTACTTACCGAGGACTTTGTCAATTATGTCAGAGACCACAGTCATTCCGTATCCTGTACATCAATTAATGAATCCGTAAAAGGTCACCTCACCGTATTCAAAGCTGACGAAAGCATGAAAAACGGCGGTAGAGTAGAAGCAATAGAATTATAATGAATAATAACCACACCTTTGAGTATAAATAAACTGAAAGGTGTGGTTTATTTTGACAGTTACATCAAATATCAAATGGAAATCATTATTAATAAACATTGCAATACCGTTAGCAGTCGGCGGAATAGCATCTTTAATTACCATGGGCGGTTTTGCAGACTATAAAGAGGTTACCAGGCCTCCGCTATCACCTCCATCGTGGTTGTTTCCTGTAGTGTGGACTCTTCTTTATGTTCTTATGGGGATATCCTCATATCTTATATATGAAAAAAAAGACGTAGAAAGAAAAAAAGCACTGACTTTTTATGCAATTCAGTTGGCAATAAACTTTATGTGGCCAATTTTCTTTTTTGGCTTTGATGCCTATCTTTTCTCTTTTATACTTCTTATTATTTTATGGATTTTTGTATTATTGACCATAATCAGTTTTTACAGAATCAATAAAACAGCAGGACTTATTATGATTCCATATCTGTTATGGCTTACTTTCGCCGCTTATCTCAATCTCGGTGTTTATCTCTTGAACTAAATTAATTAAGGCTGCCTCAGAACGAAGCAGCCTTAATTTATTTATTGACTTTATTGTAAACCGAAGTAATATTTTCATAACTCTTCTGAGCAAGAGTCAGAGTACCATCTTCAATCGTTACATAATATGAGTTACTTACCGTAACTCCGGCAACACTGATATAATTAACCTTAAGTACACATCTATTTGTTGCAGGGTCAATACTTACAGCATAAGTACCGTCATAACCCAAACCGTATATTTTAAGAAACACAGTAGAATCAGCTCTGAATTCATATCCTGAATTAGGGACATCATCGGACAACCATTCGCCGATAATATCTTTGCTGTATGTCTCGATTCCGGGATTATAAACATTTGATTTCTGAGCTTCGGTTGTTTCAGGATCAGAATACAATACACCATCACGGAAATAAATCATTTTAACAGAATCAAACTGAGTATCTATCAGAGACAACCTATCTTCTTCCAACTCAGCAACAAAATAACGTTCAACCGATATACCGAAAGAGCCGGAATATTTAACTTTTAATGTATGTTTTTCGGTTTCAAGATCGTAGGAATCAGAATACTCACCATTAAGTGCAACACCGAGCAAAGTCAATGAAACAGTGCCATCATCTTTAAAAGTAATCTGTGAGATTGAATGCTGACCGTTCCACGTACCGATTATATCTTCAGTAAAGGTATCTGCAACTTTTTCAGCCTTATTACCGATTTTACCTGTGTTGTATGCATTCAGAACAAATACTGTGGTAAAACCCAACAAAGCAAGAACGAGAACTCCGATAATTATATTTCGGATAAGTTTCATCAAACCACCTCATTAAAAGGTTGTAATTTCGATCTTCTCAATTACAACATCTTCGAAGGGCTTATCAAGCATATCAACACGTGTCTGAGCAATTGTATCAACAACGTCCATTCCTTCAAAAACCTGACCAAAAACACTGTGCTTAAAATCGAGCCAAGGAGTGCCGCCAACCTCTTTATATGCTTCAATACAGTCTGCAGGGAACATCTTCTCACCGATTGCTTCCATCTGACCCATAAGTGAAGCATCAACTTCACCTGCCTGAACAATAAAGAACTGACTGCCGTTCGTATTCGGACCTGCATTAGCCATAGAGAGAGCACCACGGAGATTATGGAGATTGATATCGAATTCATCAGGGAAATTTCTGCCCCAGATACTTTCTCCACCACGACCTGTACCCGTGGGATCACCGCCCTGAATCATAAAATTATTAATAACACGGTGGAAAATGATTCCCTCATAATAACCATTCTGTGCATGTGTTGTAAAGTTTTCTACAGTTTTCGGGCACTCTTTTTCGAAAAGCTTAAACTTGATTGTACCCATATTTGTAGTCATGATTGCGATTTTATCGCCTGCAACAGGCATTGAAAGTTGTGTAGCCATAGTTTGTTACCTCCTAAATTTTATCGTTAGAATTATAACATCACTTTAATCAAATATCAAGTGTAAGATGTCAATAACGGTGCCATTAAATTCTGTTGTAATTTTTAGTGTTTTATGATATAATTTGTGGGTAATTTATCTAATGTTTCGAATACGTATTCATTTTCTCTCGCATAATCAATTATTCGTCCCAATGCCAGGGCATTATCAGCTGAAACTGAATGTAAAAGAATTATAGCTCCCGGATGCAATCTGGAAGTAACTTTATCAAACGCATAATCAGCACCTTTCTGATTATTTACATTCCAATCAGAATAAGCAAGAGACCAAAAAACACACTTATAACCTAACGAACCAACCAGATCCAATGCTGATTCCGAATATTCACCTTTCGGAAAACGAAAATAATTCGAAGTGTAACCGAATTTTGTGCGAAGATAATTCTCACAACTTTCCAGTTCTTCAACCATCTCTACCCTGCTAATTTCAGCAAAAGACGGATGTGTTGCCGAATGATTACCGACTATGTGACCTTCTTTAATCATTCTTGATATTAATTCAGGCTCTGATTTAATATCATCTAAAGTACAAAAAAATGCAGCTTTAACATTTTTTTTCTTTAACACATCAAGTATCTTGCTTGTATATCCATTTTCATAACCGCAATCAAAAGTAAGATACAGCCTTTTTTCCTTTGTTACGGAATCATAAGTAATTGCATTGTATCTTTTTGTTTCAAAGAATTTCTGAGAATTTACAGAAATTTCGTGTGGTTTACTGTCTTTAGCAACCCCATATGAATGTGCAATTTTAGTTTCAGGTAATCCCCTGCTGTTTCCTGGGTCGTTTGCAATAAGTTCAACAGAATCCAGCGGTACAAACCCTGTATAAGTTTTCTCTTTGTTTTGTGTAGTTCCTGCTACATTGTCTGTTTTAGTATTATTAAAATTATTTTCATCAGTTTTTACACACGAAGATAATAAAATCATATTAATACATAAGATTATGCTAAAAATCTTTTTCAAAATAATCACCAAAGTTTATTCTTACCTGAGGAAGTGTAATTATGAAGCGCAAGCAATTATTCAATATTTTTCTTTGTGCAGCTATAATTTTTATCAGTCTGCCGTATTCAGTGTCCGCACAAGAACCTGAATACAACTATATCCCTGGTGAGATTGTAATTACAACGTCTGAAGATATTTTAGATTCATCCGAAAGTGACAGTATATTAAGCGCAGAGGAACATACAATAATCGACTTTGATAAACATGAAATTTCATTATCAGACGAGGTTGAGACATATACTGATGAAAATGACAACAACACTTATATTTTAAAAGCAGAAGGAAATATCATAAAAACATGTCGAAATCTTGAAAAGATTCCGGGGGTAATATGTGCTGAACCAAATATTATGTTCCATACAATGGATTTTACAATGCCGGGTGAAGTTTCATATCCTACACAACTTTACCAAAACTATCAGAAATGGTATTTTGATTTACTTCAAATTCCGGATGCATGGGAGCAGTTTGAAACTGCCGGCGAAGGTGTTGTAATAGCAATAATAGACAACGGATACAATATATATTCTAATGAATTTCCAATTAATCTCTGGACTGATGAAAACGGCAACCATGGTTGGAACACATATCTCGAATCGGCTGATATCTCACCAATTTATAACGGTAACGGTAATCCTGTAAATAACACAAGTCACGGTTCACACGTTGCCGGAATAATCGGAATGAAAGCAAATAATAAGTCAACTATAGGTGCTGCTTTCGGAGCAGAGCTAATGCTCATTAATGCAGCACAATACCACTCTTATTATGATAAAGAAAATAATTTTATAGAAACAACAGCATTTGATCCGATCGATGTTGCTCAAGCGATAGATTATGCACGCACTAACGGTGCTGATATTATAAATTTATCACTTGGCGCTGCAGGTTCATCATCAGTTGTCGAAACTGCAATCAATAAAGCATATGACGAGGGAATTGCAGTCATTGCTGCTGCAGGTAACTCAGCAACATCCACAGATGCCGCATGCTTTATACCGGCATCCCTGCCCAATGTTATCGGAGTTATGGCACCCGATTATGCTGATCCTACACAATTAGCTCCTTTTTCAAATTATGATCCCTCAGGAAAATATTATGATGTTGCAGCACCCGGCACACGCATTTTGAGTATAATTCACACTAACAATCAGTTAACCGCTTTGCAAGGAACTTCCCAGGCCGCTCCACTGGTATCAGCTTGTGCAGCACTTTTTCTTTCAGCGTATCCTAACGCAACTGTAGACGAGTTATATGAAGCCATTCGTAAATCACCTACAACAATGGTTACATCCAATACCGATATTGTAACTGATACTACGCACTATTTTAAATTAATCAATGCGGTTGATCTGCTTGCTTACGGTAAATCTGAGCCAAGAATCAATTACATCAACAATGCTTATGTTTTGCCGTCATTTTCTTTTATCAGCGGACTTAAAGAAGGATTTACAGATATTTCGGAATTTATAACCGTCACCGACGGAACTTATAAATTTATCCCGACATCTTACGGAAACGGTACGGGGTCAGTTATTGAAGTATACGATATTAATGGTGAATTATATAAAACATTAACAGTGTTAATTTACGGAGATATTAACGGAGACAGTTACGCAGACGGTCAGGATGCGGTCGAATCTTCCTTTATAATCGGTTCACCTGAATCATATCCTGATCACCAGTATTATGCCGCTGATGTTGATTGGGATGGATATGTTACAGAATCTGATTATAATATAATCGCACGATACGCTATAGGGCTTGATTTTGTGTTACAAGGATAATTATATTTTTAAAAGGACTGCAGTGCAGTCCTTTTATTTTGGATAAATATACTTAAGTTGCATAGAATAGTATGGTAAAAACACTAAGGTGGTATTTCTATGTGCGGTATAATCGGATATGTCGGTGAAGAAAATTCAGTTAACATTCTGCTTTCGGGACTTGAAGACCTGGAATACAGAGGTTATGATTCGGCAGGTATATCAATAATTGATAAAAACTGTTTCAAAACAATAAAGACAACTGGTAGTCCGTCTAGGCTTTATGGAAAAGTATCCGGACTAAATTCGTCTATCGGTATTGGTCATACAAGATGGGCAACTCACGGCGCTCCAACACTCGAAAATGCACATCCACACCTGAGCAAAAGCGGACTATTTGCTGTTGTACACAACGGAATTATTGAAAATTATCTTGAATTTAAAAATGAACTGGAAACTAAGAATTATAGTTTCAACAGTGAAACCGATACAGAAGTCATTGCACACTTGCTTGAAGAAAACTATAACGGAGATCTAAAAGGCACAGTGATTAAAACATTATCTTTACTTAAAGGTGCATATGCCCTTGCCATACTTTGTAACGATTATCCCGATACAATTATCTGTGCAAGAAATCAAAGTCCCCTATTCGCAGGAAAATCTGAAGAAAACACATATCTTTCAAGTGATATTTCTGCTATTGGCAATAAGTGTGACAGAATTTTCAAACTTAATGACGGAGAAATCGGAATTCTGAAAAAAGACAGTATCAAAGTGTTTGATTCAGAAGGCTGTAGAATCAGAAAAACTGAAGTTAAAATAAAAACCAAAGTTAATCTCAATGATAAAAACGGATTTGAACATTATATGCTTAAAGAGATTTTTGAACAGTCGACTGCTGTCAGAAATACACTGTCAGATATAGTAAAAGGCAACCATTTGAATTTTAAAAATGTAAAATGGTCAGCAGAAGAAATCAAAAAAATTAACAATGTACGTTTCATTGCGTGTGGTTCAGCGTTTCACGCAGGTATGGTCGGAGCATATCTGACCGAAGAATTCTTTAAGCGTACAGCTAAGGCGGAAATTGCATCAGAATTCAGATATAAAAAAGCACATATTGACGAAAACACTTTAGTTATCATTATAAGTCAAAGCGGTGAAACTGCGGATACACTAGCAGCACTCAGAATAGCAAAAGAACAAGGGGCTAAGATTATCTCAATTGTAAATGTTGAAAACAGCTCTATAGCAATGGAAAGCGACTGCGTTATACTGACCAGAGCCGGTCAGGAAATAGCCGTTGCAACAACAAAAGCATATTCTGCCCAATTGGCTGTTATTTATTCACTTGTACTCTATCTGTCATATATATCCGGTGAAACAGATAACACTACAATTACCAAGTTTATTAATGAGTTAAAGTCTATTCCCGAAAAAATAGAAATAATTCTTTCAGATATTAACCCAATTATCGATATAGCTGAAAAAATATCAGATTATAATTATATCAGTTTTATCGGACGTTGTTACGGGTACTGCACAGCTATGGAAGGTTCACTGAAATTAAAGGAAATAAGCTATATTCCTTGTGAAGCTTACGCTGCAGGAGAGCTTAAGCACGGAACAATTTCATTAATTGATGAGCGAAGTCTGGCAATCGCCTTATCTTCATCTGAAGCAGTCAGAAGCAAAATTATGAGTAACATTAAAGAAATTGAAGCACGCGGTGGTAATGTTATAAAGGTTACAACATCCGATGATCCGAGTGGCATAATAATTCCAAAAACATCAGATTATCTTTACCCTATGCTAGAAGTAATCCCATTACAATTATTATCATATTATGTTGCAAAGAAAAAAGGTTGCTCAATAGATAAACCTAAAAACCTAGCCAAAAGTGTTACAGTAGAATAGAAAACACGCTGAGAAGGAGTTTTCCTTCTCAGCGTGTAATTTTTAGTCTCTTCTTAATGCTTCGATCGGTGTCATCTGAGCAGCTCTCTTTGCAGGATAAATTCCGAAGAATATACCAATTGCACTGGAGAAACCTACAGCAATTGCCACTGTAGAAGCTTTTACTCCGATGGGTATATTCAGATATGCTGCAACACCTAACGCACCGGAAACACCTAATACAAGGCCTATAAAGCCACCGATCAGACACAATATTACCGATTCTGTTAAGAACTGGAACATAATTGTAGATGTCTTAGCACCCAAAGCTTTTCTGATACCGATTTCGCGTGTTCTTTCAGTTACAGAAACAAGCATAATATTCATAACACCGATACCACCGACGACAAGAGAAATCGCACTTACTGCGGCAATGAATGTCGTGAAAATGTTAATAACCGAGTCAAGCAAGTCGATATATGTTGCCATGATACTCAATGTATATTTTGAATCATCAAAGCTGGCATGACGTGTCTTAACAAGATTCAATGCTGATTCACCGGTGTTCTGTAAATCTGCGCCTTCTTCAGCTAAAAAGAATATGGTTGTATACTGGTCAACTCGGTTATTAAGCTGAGCATTAAGAGTAGCAGGAATACCTATCATACCCATACTCATACCGCCCATCATCTGTGAAAAATCCATCGAGGCCATCTGCTCATCAGACATCTGCATCATTTCAGCCATATCAATAACACCGATAACTTTGAGCGGTACTGTTCTTTCATTGACAGTATAATTGAGTGTTTCACCTACACAATTCTCTTTGCCAAAAGCATCCTTAGCAGTAATAGTACTGATAACACAGACATACTTACCCTGCTCATACTCAGCTTTTGTCCAGTTTCGACCGTGTTTCATTGCAACCTTGTTGATTCTCATAAAATCTTCATTTCCAGCCATAGCAAAAACAAAACTGTCATAATCTCTGGTTGTAACCTGACCCATCGAATATTCATACGGGGAACAATATTTAACATTTTTGAGCTTTTTGATTGATTCTATATCAGCTTCAGTAAGATAATCGGAAGGTTCCGCAGTAGTTGCATTAACCATAATCTGAATTGCATCTGAGCCCATATCTTCAATCATATCAACGATGTAGTCACGGCCTCCGTCACCAATCGTTATTATAGCAATAACCGAAGCAACACCAATGATAATTCCGAGCATAGTAAGCAAGGAACGCATCATATTGGTCTTGATACTGAACACTGCTATGCGTATATTTTCTCTAATATCCATACAGTAAACCTCCGTTTACTTTGCTTCTACTCTTACTCCATCCTCAAGACCTACAGTGTTCTTAATAAGAATATCCGACTCAGAAATACCTGAAAGTATCTGATAGTGTGTATCACTTGCAATACCGAGTTCAACGTTCTTTTTAACAGCTTTACCGTCTTCAAGTGCGTAAACAAAAACATCTGTACCGTCGATACAAATTACTTCAACAGGTAAAACAAGTGCATTTTCGACAGTATCGGTAATAATTGAAACCTGAACATCAACACCAACAATAACTGAACTGTCAGCATTCTCAATTGTAATCTGAGCAGGAATAGTGCTTGACGCACTTGAACTGCCCATAATAGAACCGATATCAAGACCGTTTGAAGAAGTTGCGACTGCACTTACGTATGAAACCTTACCATTGAATTCATTATCACTTGCAGATGTAACAATAACATCCTGATTGAGATTGACTTCAAGAACATCATATTTATTCAACGAAACATCTGCCACAAGCGGATAATACAGAATAGTAATTGCAGCCTGACCATTATTCATAAAAGACGAAAGAAGACCGGTAACATCTCCACCTGAAGTAACAGCAGAAAGAACAGAGTTTATGTCAATCTCTGTATTATTCTGTGTTAGACCATTTTCAGTGATATTAACCTGGCTTACAATACCTTTAGCTGTTGCTACCCAACCGTTCTTCATAGCATCAACCTGTGCCTGAGCAGCAATATATGATTCTCGTGCTCTGTCTGCAATTGTCTTGAAAGTTGATACATAAGTGCTATCTGACTGCAGCTCAAGTGTAGCTAACTGAGCCTTGAGTTGAATTAAACTCATTTCTGCTGACATAAGTTCAGAAGAGCCTGACATACCTGCCAATGCGCTGATATCAAAAGAACCTGCAGAACCTGCTATAGAGTTAAGATTATCCATTAATGAAGAAAGATCGTTCATGCTGCTTCCTGCAGAAAGCATATTTTCGAGAACTTTACGAGCTTCATCAGAAGAATACTCAATACCGAAAAGTTTTGCCACACTTACAAAACGCTTAACAAGACCGTCAGAAACCTTAACAGTTGAAGATTGAGGATTAATGACAGGAGCACTGTTTGTTCCGTTTGAATTCACTTTAGATTCAAGTTCAGCAATTTCTTTTTCAAGATCAGCAATCTGCTTTTTAACTTCAGTAACCTTTGATTTTGATTGTTTTGAAGTTGTTATGGCATTTTTATATGCAGACTGAGCTTTTTCATAAGCACTTTCTTTCTCTGAAAGAGCCTCATTAAGAGAAGCAATATCAAAAGTAGCAATTACATCGCCTGCTTCTACGATGTCACCTTCTTTAACATTAAGAGAAAGAATCTTTACACCTGCCGGAAGCTTAAATACGTCTTGAGATGCTGCAGAAACAGTTCCGGTCGTATCAAGCGTTTCATTTATGGTTTGTTTGGTAGCCGTAACGGTTTCAACCTGCAATTTCGGTTCAGGCTTAAACGCAACCACACAAATACCTATAACTACCGCAACAGCCAAAGCAGATGCAATAATTATATTACGCTGTTTCTTTGAGATTTTTTTCTTGTTCATACAAATAACCTCTTTCGTGATAAAATGCTGAAAAGTGAATATATATAAATTAAAATAATTTACGGTGATAAAATGAAAAACACATTAAAAGTCTTAATATCATTAATACTTATTCTTATACTAACTTCATGCGAAAGTGACAGTAACTATGATGTAAATGAGCTGTTAACTGAACTGAACGAAAAATATGAATATGACTTTCAATACGAAGATTTTACAATAATAAAAAATAAAAACTACATATACAGTACAATAGTTGATAAAAAACTACTTCTTACACTTTATTGTAATAACAATTGTGAAATTGAGCAATGTATAATAACCAGTGAAAAAGAAGCTGAATCAATTAATAAACTATGCCAACACCTGGTGTCTATACTGATCGAAGAAGACGAAATTATTAAATATAATGATCAGGAATATAATGGCTGGAGAATTAAAAGGATTGAAAACAAAGCGGGTGTAACCGTTATAATCAACCGAACAAACAACCAAATACATGAAAATCACTATCCGAAACTAAAACAATAATTTAATCATCATATATATGACGTATTGTAGCACAAAATATGCCTTAATTTGTTAAATATTCATTAATTTTTTCAGTAAAGAAAAAAGGTGATGCGTAAACATCACCTTTAGTTTCTTAAATTAGTGATTAGCCGTTAAAACCTGTGTCGGGAATTGTGGGCTCTTCAACCTGTGTGGGCTCAGTAACTGTCTCTTCGGGAGCTGAGTAGTAAATGCCAAGAACAGCATTTGCAATTGTGCTCTCTGAAATAGCCTCGTTGAGTTCGTCAGCGTTAACACCAGCATCCTCAAGGAAAGCATCGATAACATCACGAACAGCACCAGCATCCTGAAGGTCAGAAACCTCATAACCTGCACCGTTTATGTACTTTTCAAGAGAACCAAGTAAAGATACGATATCATCACTTGTTGAACCTGTCTTGATAGCATCAACGATTTCTTCT
>JAZROM010000053.1:0-56052 GCA_045648745.1 Acutalibacteraceae bacterium
ATGATAATTGAGCTGTTGATGTACGGTGTGATTGACATTGCGAAAATCGTACCGTAGCTGAAAGCGTTACCTGTCATCATGTTCAAGTATTCCATGAATGTGCCGGACATCTGTGCATCATTGAAGATACCGTCCATACCGGCATTTACAAACGGTACAGGAATAGCTGCACCGATACGGAAAATGAGAAGAATCAATGCGGTGAACAAAATCTTCTTTCGAAGATCAGGAATCTTCCATGCGTTCGCAAGTGTCTTCAACATGTCAGATCACCTCTGCATTTCCGCCCGCTGCCTCAATCTTCTGCTTTGCAGACTCTGAGAAAGCATCAGCTTTTACAGTAAGCTTCTTTGTGAGCTCGCCATTGCCGAGGATTTTGATACCATCAAATGAATTCTTTACAAGACCTGCCTGCATGAGTGACTCAACGTCAACAACAGCGCCGTCTTCAAATCTCGCATTAAGATCAGCTACATTAACTGCAACGATCTCCTTGCGGAAAATGTTGTTGAAACCTCTCTTGGGAAGACGTCTCTGTAAAGGCATCTGGCCACCTTCGAAGCCTGCGCGCATACCGCGACCTGCTCTAGCTTTCTGGCCCTTATGACCTTTACCTGCAGTTTTACCCTGACCGGAACCTGCACCTCTACCGATACGCTTACGCTCCTTTGTTGAGCCAGCTGCCGGTGAAAGTTCGTGCAACTTCATAATTCGCACCTCCTTGCTTATGCTTCAGTTACTTCGAGAAGGTGTGAAATTTTCTTCACCTTACCGAGAGTCTGGGGATTGTTCGGCTGAACAGATTCATCCCCGATCTTACGAAGACCAAGTGCATGAGCGGTGGCAATCTGGTCCTTTTTGCTTCCGATTAAGCTCTTAACAAGCTTTACCTTAACATCTGCCATTTTGAACCGCCCTCCTTAACCTAAAATTTCCTTTGCTGACTTGCCGCGGATTTCAGCAACCTCGTCAACAGTACGGAGTTTTGAGAGACCGTCAATTGTAGCTCTAACTACATTGCACGGATTGTTTGAACGCAATGCCTTTGAACGGATGTCCTTAATACCAACTGCTTCAAGAACGGCACGAACCGGGCCGCCTGCGATAACACCAGTACCGGGTGCAGCGGGCTTAAGAAGAACAACGCCTGCGTCAAATTTACCAATAATCTCATGAGGAATTGTTGTTCCTCTGAGAGATACTTTAATAAGGTTTTTCTTAGCATCTTCAATACCCTTACGGATAGCATCAGGAACTTCGCCTGACTTACCGATACCGAAACCTACTGTTCCGTTACCGTCGCCAACAACAACAAGTGCAGCGAACTTGAAGATACGACCACCTTTAACTGTCTTAGAAACACGGTTGATAGTAACAACGCGTTCCTGAAGCTCTAAAGCCGATGCATCAATCTTAGCCAAAAGTAATTCCTCCTTACTTAGAACTTGAGGCCACCCTCACGGGCGCCTTCGGCCAGTTCCTGAACACGGCCGTGATAGATATAGCCGCCGCGGTCAAAAACGCATTCTTCAATGCCTTTGTCCTTGGCACGCTGTGCGAGCACTTCGCCCACTTTACGGGCTGCGGTTTTATTTCCGCCATATTCCACGAAATCCTTCTCAACAGTAGAAGCGCTGACAAGTGTTACGCCTGCCTGGTCGTCTATTAACTGAGCGTAGATGTGCTGTAATGAGCGGAATACATCAAGACGGGGACATGCTGCAGTACCGGAGATCTTTTTACGAACTCTAGCATGACGAGCAAGTCTTGCCTTTTTACTGTCTGGTCTGTTAACCATAAGTTTTTCACTCCTTCATTAAGATTATTTGCCACCCTTACCGGCTTTACCTTCCTTACGGCGGATATGTTCGTCTGCATACTTGATACCCTTACCCTTATAAGGCTCCGGAGGACGCTTCTCGCGTACTTCAGCGGCAAACTGACCTACCTTCTGTTTGTCAGGACCGGAAATAATGATTTTGTTCGGTGAGGGAACCTCAATCTTGATACCCTCGGGCTGAGCCATAATAACCTTGTGTGAGTAACCGATGTTAAGCTCAAGGCTATTACCTGTCATAGCTGCACGGTAACCGATACCGTTGATTTCGAGCTCTTTCTTATAGCCTGTGTTAACACCCTCAACCATGTTAGCGATGAGTGTTCTTGTAAGACCGTGAAGAGATCTGTTTTCTTTGTTGTCATTAGGACGCTCAACAACAACTGTGTTGTCTTCCATCTTAATGATCATATTGCTATTCATTGTTCTGGAAAGAGTGCCCTGGGGACCCTTTACTGTAACAGTGCTGCCTTCAACGTTAACTTCAACGCCTGCAGGAATAGCTACGGGTAATTTACCAATACGTGACATCCTTACAGCACCTCCTTACCAGATGAATGCAAGAACTTCACCGCCGACGTTAGCCTTGCGTGCGTCCTTGTCAGTCATAATACCCTTTGATGTGGATACGATTGCAATGCCGAGGCCCTTCATAACCTTGGGCATATCCTCGCAACCTGAATAGATACGTAAGCCGGGCTTAGAAACTCTACGTAAACCTGTGATAGCTGCGGTTTTGTTCTGACCGTACTTGAGTGTGATTTCGATCATACCCTGCTTACCGTCATCCTCAACCTTAAAGCCTTTGATATAGCCCTCATCAACAAGAATCTGAGCAATTGCCTTCTTCATGTTAGATGCGGGGATTTTGACAGAATCATGTTTTGCAGAACTTGCGTTGCGAATTCTGGTCAACATATCTGCGATTGAATCTGTAACTTGCATACCGTCAACCTCCTTAATGCAATTGCTCGCTTACCAGCTAGCTTTCTTCACGCCGGGAATCTGTCCTGCGTGAGCAAGCTCTCTGAAGCAGATTCGGCAAACTCCGTACTTACGAAGATAGGCATGTGGTCTGCCGCAGATCTTACATCTGTTGTATGCTCTTGTTGAAAACTTAGCAGTTCTGGCCTGCTTAACCTTCATAGCTGTCTTTGCCACAATAACCCCTCCTTATTTCGCAAACGGAGCGCCCATAAGTGTAAGCAACTCTCTAGCTTCTTCGTCTGTCTGTGCTGTGGTAACGAAGCAAATGTCCATACCACGAACTTTATCTACCTTATCGTAATCGATTTCAGGGAAAATCAACTGCTCCTTGATACCCATGTTGTAGTTACCACGGCCGTCAAATGCGTCAGGATTAATTCCTCTGAAGTCACGAACTCTCGGAAGAGCGAGGTTGAAGAATCTGTCAAGGAATTCATACATTCTCTCGCCACGGAGTGTAACTTTAACACCGATTGTCATGCCCTCACGGAGCTTGAAGTTAGCAACTGACTTCTTTGCCTTACAGAGATACGGCTTCTGACCTGTGATCTGCTGAAGGTCGCTTACGATAGCATCGATAGCCTTCGGGTTATCCTTTGCTTCGCCGCAGCCAACGTTGATAACGATCTTATCAAGCTTAGGGATCTGCATGACGCTCTTGTATTCGAATTTCTTCATCAAAGCCGGTGCGACTTCGTTTACATAGGCTTCTTTCAATCTTGCCATGTGTCATGTACCTCCCTATTAAAATTCCGCGTTGCACTTTTTGCAAATGCGCTTCTTATCTTTCTGACCGTCAGCCTTTACTGCGTGACCAACACGAGTCGGTCTGCCGCACTTCGGGCAAACGAGCTGAACCTTGTCAGCATAGAGTGCGCTCTCAGCCTTGATAAGGCCGCCGGGCTCACCCATCTTTCTCGGCTTAACATGCTTTGTAACAATGTTAGCGCCTTCAACGATAACCTTACCCTCAGCCGGAGCAACCTGGAGAACCTTGCCCTTGTGGCCACGGTACTTACCGTTGATTACGATGACCTCGTCACCTGTCTTAACGTGTACTTTATTACTCATAGTTGCACCCCCTGATTAAAGCACTTCGGGAGCGAGTGAAAGGATCTTCATGAAGTCTTTGTCACGAAGCTCTCTTGCCACAGGTCCAAAAATACGTGTGCCCTTTGGGTTTTTATCTTCCTTAATGATAACAGCTGCATTCTCGTCGAAACGAATGTATGTGCCGTCGTTACGACGAACACCGCTTGCTGAACGAACAACAACTGCCTTAACTACTTCGCCCTTCTTAACAACGCCACCGGGTGCTGCTTTTTTAACAGAAGCAACGATGACATCGCCAATGTTGGCATATCTTCTGCCGGTACCACCGAGAACTCGGATACATCTGATCTCCTTTGCTCCGGTGTTGTCGGCTACTTTAAGATTACTTTCCTGTTGAATCATAATTGTGCCTCCTTACACCTTCGAAATTATTTAGCCTTCTCGATGATTTCGACAACGCGCCATCTCTTATCTTTTGAAAGAGGACGTGTTTCCATAATCAATACTCTGTCGCCGATACCGCACTCGTTCTTCTCGTCGTGAGCCTTGAACTTGATTGTACGGTTAACGATCTTCTTGTAAAGCGGGTGCTTTACCTTATCTCTAACAGTAACAACAACAGTCTTGTCCATCTTGTCACTGCTGACTACGCCAACGCGAGTCTTTCTGAGGTTTCTTTCGCTCATAACAGTTAACCTCCCTTTCCTTACGAGTTAGCGCCGTGGAGCTCGATGTCGCGCTGAACAGTCTTGATTCTTGCGATATCCTTCTTAACGGCGTTAATACGCATCGGGTTTTCGAGCTGGTTAATGGCCTGCTGGAAACGAAGTTTGAAAAGTTCATCCTTCAACTCAAGAAGCTTCTTATCAAGATCCTGAGCTGACATCTTTCTGATTTCACTTGCTTTCATTACTGCTCACCACCCGTTTCTTCTTTAGTAACAAACTTGCACTTGATAGGAAGCTTGTTAGCTGCAAGGCGAAGAGCCTCACGTGCAAGTTCCTCATCAACACCTGCAATTTCAAACATAACTCTGCCCGGCTTAACTACTGCTACCCAATACTCGGGTGAACCTTTACCGGAACCCATTCGTGTTTCAGCCGGCTTCTCTGTGATCGGCTTGTCGGGGAAAATCTTGATCCAAACCTTACCGTTACGCTTGATGTAACGTGTCATAGCGATACGAGCTGCCTCGATCTGGTTTGATGTGATCCATGCCGGTTCTGTTGCCTGAAGACCAAAATCACCGTTAGTAACCTTGTTACCACGCATAGCCTTACCCTTCAAACGGCCTCTCTGAACACGACGATATTTAACTCTCTTAGGTAAAAGCATTATCTAGAACCCTCCTTACGGCGCGGTCTGCGATTGCTTGATTCGTGAAGAACCTCGCCCTTGTAAAGCCAAACCTTAACACCGATACGACCGTATGTTGTCTTAGCCTCTGCAAAACCGTAGTCAATGTCTGCACGGATTGTCTGAAGAGGAATTGTACCTTCGTGGTAAGTTTCGCTACGAGCGATTTCTGCACCGCCTAAACGACCTGAAACCTGAATTTTGATACCTCTTGCGCCGAGCTTCATTGTGCGACCGATGCACTGTTTCATAGCACGACGGAAGGATACACGTCTTTCGAGCTGAGCTGCGATGTTCTCAGCAACAAGCTGTGCGTCGAGGTCAGGCTGCTTAATCTCAATGATGTTGATTGAAACTTCCTTTTCGCCGCCAAGCTTTTTCTTACAAATTTCCTTAAGCTTCTCAATCTCTGAGCCGCCACGGCCGATTACCATGCCGGGCTTTGCGCAATGAATGTTGATGTAAACACGCTTTGCGTCACGCTCAATCTCAACCTTGGGTACACCAGCAGGAGCAAGTGTAGAAAGAAGGTATTCACGAAGCTCGTAATCCTCTACAAGGTTTGCGCCGAAATCTTTCTTATCAGCGTACCAGCGGGATTCCCAATTCTTAATAACACCGATTCTGAGACCGGTAGGATTTATTTTCTGGCCCATTTGTTTACCCTCCTTCTTCCTTATTCTGCTTCTTTGAGAACTATGTTGATGTGAGAAGTTCTCTTGTTTATTCTGAATGCGCGGCCCTGTGCTCTGGGT
Source organism: Acutalibacteraceae bacterium (assembly GCA_045648745.1). Taxonomy (GTDB): domain Bacteria; phylum Bacillota; class Clostridia; order Oscillospirales; family Acutalibacteraceae; genus CAG-488. The sequence continues at coordinate 5,989 of JAZROM010000053.1, forward strand.
CTGATGCGCTTAAGGATGGGACCCGGTCCAACGTTGCAAGCTGCAACATAGAGACGAGAAACATCCATATCTTTGTTTTCCGCGTTTGCCATAGCTGACTTGAGGAGCTTTGCAAGCGGTTCACACGCAGCCTTCGGCGTGTGTTTAAGAATTGCCATTGCTTCATCACAAGGCTTGTTTCTGATAAGGTCAAGCACAATCTGAACCTTTCTGGGTGCGATACGCACGTAGGTTACTTTAGCTGTTGCTTCCATTGTTACACACTCCCTTCGGCTTATTTACCATTGTTTGATGTCTTTGAACCTGCATGACCCTTAAAGGTTCTTGTAGGTGCAAATTCGCCTAACTTATGACCAACCATATCCTCTGTTACATATACAGGAACATGTTTGCGTCCATCATGAACAGCAAATGTGTGGCCGACAAAGTCAGGGAAGATTGTGGAGCTGCGGCTCCAAGTTTTGAGAACGATTTTTTCGCCCTTTTCGTTCATTTCAAGTACTCTAGCGAGTAACTTAGGCTGCACGTAGGGGCCTTTCTTTATGCTTCTGCCCATTATCTTTATCTCCTTTCGACTTATTTGCCGTTACGACGTCTAACGATAAGCTTGTTTGATGCCTTCTTAGTATTACGAGTCTTGTAACCAAGAGCAGGCTTGCCCCAAGGTGTAACAGGACCCGGACGGCCGATGGGTGACTTACCTTCACCACCACCGTGGGGGTGATCGTTCGGGTTCATTACAGAACCGCGGACTGTCGGTCTCCAACCCATGTGACGTTTTCTACCGGCTTTACCGATCTTAACGTTTTCGTGGTCAACATTACCAACCTGGCCGATTGTAGCCATACAACCAACAGGAACCTTACGAAGTTCGCCTGAAGGAAGTCTGAGAAGAGCATAGTCGCCTTCCTTAGCCATCAACTGAGCTGCATTACCTGCTGCTCTTGCAAGCTGACCGCCGCGGCCGGGATAAAGCTCTACGTTGTGGATAAATGTACCTGTGGGGATGTTGATAAGAGGAAGAGCGTTGCCCGGCTTGATATCAGCATTCGGACCAGCCATAACCTTATCGCCAACCTTGAGACCAGCAGGTGCAAGGATGTAGCTCTTAACACCGTCTTCATACTTGATGAGAGCAATGTGAGCTGAACGGTTCGGGTCGTACTCGATTGTAGCAACTTCTGCAGCTACATCGAACTTTGTACGCTTGAAGTCGATAACACGGTACTTTCTACGGTTACCGCCACCACGGTGACGAACTGTGATTCTACCATAGCTGTTACGACCTGACTTATTCTTCAGAGGCTCAAGGAGGCTTCTTTCAGGAGCAACCTTTGAAAGCTCTGAATAATCTGTAACCGACATATTTCTGCGTGCGTTTGTTGTCGGTTTATACAATTTGATCGACATTTAAATCACACTCCTTAATGAGCGGCTTCGCGGAGTATGTCGAACTCCATACATTACCGCCGGAATTTAGATTTTAGATTATTCGTGGATGATTACATCATGCCATCGAAGAACTCGATGGTCTTTGAATCTTCTGTAAGAGTAACGATTGCCTTCTTCCAAGAAGCTGTGAAGCCCTGGTGCATACCCTGTCTGCGAAGCTTACCGAGGCAGTTGATTGTGTTAACCTTTGCTACCTTTACGCCGAAAAGCTCTTCAACAGCTTTAGCAATCTCAATCTTGTTAGCAGTCTTAGCAACTGAGAATGTGTACTTCTTTTCAGCTGTGCCAAGCATGCTTTCTTCTGTGATAATCGGACGGAGGATGATGTCCTGTGCTAATTTACTCATGCATATACCTCCTCAATCTTTGCGATGCCATCCTTAAGAACGAGCATTGTATCGCAGTTAAGAATGTCATAAACATTCAATGTGTTAACAGTTGCAACCTTTACGCCTGCAATGTTTCTTGCGCTTCTGTAAAGAACGTTGTCGTTCTCAGGAAGAACAAGAAGAACCTTCTTGCCTGTTTCAAGAGCTGCAAGAACCTTAACAACTTCCTTTGTCTTGATTGCGTCAAGCTTGAATGAATCAAGAACTACGAGCTCTTCTGCAGCAACCTTTGAAGAGAAAGCTGACTTCATAGCGAGTCTCTTTACCTTCTTGTTGATTGAGAAGCCGTACTCTCTCGGCTTCGGGCCGTGAGAAATACCACCGTGTGTCCAGTGAGGAGCTCTTGTTGAACCCTGACGAGCACGACCTGTGCCCTTCTGACGCCAAGGCTTCTTGCCGCCACCGCTAACCTCTGCGCGTGTAAGGGTTGACTGTGTGCCCTGACGCTGATTTGCCAAATAATTTACTACGCAAAGGTGCATAGCAGATGCATTCGGCTCGATTCCGAAAACTGACTCTGCAAGAGCAAGGTCGGAAACCTTTTTACCGTTCATATCGAATACTGATACATTAGGCATACTTTAAACTCTCCTTCCGTTACGCTTTCTTGGCATTAGCGATAACAACGATGCCGCCCTTAGGACCGGGAATTGCGCCCTTAACAGCGATGAGGTTGTTCTCAACATCAACCTTAGCAATAGTTAAATTCTGGACTGTTGTACGGTCTACACCGTAGTGACCTGCCATCTTCTTTCCTTTGAAGATTCTAGCGGGGTCGATAACACCGAGTGAACCGGTGTGTCTAGCAACAGGACCTGTACCGTGAGACTCTCTGAGTCTTGCGAAGTTCCAGCGCTTGATTGCGCCTGCTGTACCGTGACCTTTGCTTGTGCCGATAACGTCAACCTTTTCACCGGCTTCGAAAATGTCTGCCTTGAGGATGTCACCTACGTTAACATCAGCAATGTTCTCGAGACGGAACTCTTTGAGTACCTTCTTGGGAGCAACGCCGCTCTTGTCAAAGTGACCCTTCATGGGCTTGTTGACTCTTGCTACCTTCTGATCGCCGAAACCAACCTGAACTGCTTCATAGCCGTCATTCTCGATTGTTTTCTTCTGAACGATCACGTTCGGACCTGCTTCAACGACTGTTACGGGTACTACGTTACCTTTTTCGTCGAAGATCTGTGTCATACCGATTTTCTTTCCGATAAGACCCTTTTTCATTATGTTTTCCTCCTTAATAGGTTATTGGTTGGCAACTGCGCCAACTTGACCTGTGAGCGTCACAGATTAAAGCTTGATTTCAATCTCTACGCCTGCAGGAAGCTCAAGACCTCTCAAAGCATCAACTGTTTTAGCTGACGGTCTGATGATGTCGATAAGCCTTTTGTGTGTGCGCTGTTCGAACTGCTCTCTGGAGTCCTTGTACTTGTGAACAGCACGAAGAATTGTAACTACTTCCTTCTCAGTCGGGAGAGGAACGGGACCTGAAACCTGAGCGCTTGTACGCTTTGCAGTTTCTACGATCTTTTCCGCTGCCTTGTCAACAAGGTTGTGGTCATAACCCTTCAATCTGATTCTGATCTTACCCTTTACTGCCATGATTCTGCCTCCTTATAAATTTGGCGGGCAACGCTTAAAACCTAATCTTGCAACGCGACCGGGTGTTTCTACCTGTCACATTTAAAAACCGGAAATGGGTTAGTTTCCGGGAAAGTGCATTTAAAGGTTTTAAACGCACATACATACACAGATCCGCAAAAGGGCAGCGGACCCGGTCTGTAGGTTATTAGATCGCCCGGTTTTAAATCGGACATACTCCGCGAGAATTCCCGACCTCGATGGGCCGCCACCTCTCACATCAACGCATATCTACGCACTTCGCTACATACTAACTTAGCGTGCTCTAAAATAATAACATAAATCAATACATAAATCAATACTTTTTTTTAAATTTCTTAAAAATTTTTAAAATTATTTTTCAGAGCTGTTTCAAAGGCATTTATCGCGTTGATTCAGGTGTATTATATTATATATATTATAAAATGTATATGCATTTTTGCCAATTTTCTTACATAATCGACACTTTGTCTATTATTGATGTTTGACTTTTGGCTTGATGTGTTCTATAATATATGGGAATATGAGATATTGCGTCTCAAAATAAGGAGTGAATAAAATGCCTTTTTCAGATTTAGGTGTTTTTATCGGTGACTTTACTTTGCGTGAAATAGAGTTTCATACCAAAAATCCGATGAGAGCACAGCACAGAACACTTAAAAAGATTCTCAGTAAGAGCAAGAACTGTGAGTACGGTAAGAAGTTCAACTTTAAGGATATCAAAACCATCGATGATTTCCGTGCAAAGGTTCCCCTCACAACATACGCTGACTACGAAGGCTATGTTGACCGTATGATCCAGAATAAAGAGAAAAACCTTATGTATACCGGTCTTAATGTACGCTACTGTTCATCTTCAGGTAGTGTCGGCAAGCCTAAGATCCTTCCGAAGTCAGTTATTGACCTCTGGCATATGCAGTGCATCGGTTTCTCAGCTTCTGTTTCAACGGCATACCACTATCTTAAAGACGTTAAGGGAATAAGAATGCCCGCACAGAAGGGTCCCCTTGTTCTTATCCTTACAGGTCATAAGCTTGAAGACGGTAAGCAGTGTAACGGTGCCGGTCAGGTTCCCCTTCTCTACCTCAAACCGCTTCTCAGCACATTCTCAACATCACCCGTTTCTCTTCTTATTCCTGAGCACGAAGAGCTCCTTGACACATCATATCTCCAGCTCAGATTCGCTCTTGAGGAAAGAAACGTTTCCTACCTCGAGTCTATCGTTGTAACTCTTCTTACAACAATGTTTGACTATCTTGAAGAGAACTGGGAAATGCTTTGTGATGATATCGAAAAAGGTATTATCAACCCGAACATCAGAATCACTCCCGAACTTCGTAAGGAGTATTCAAAGAAATTCAAGCCCAACCCGAAGCGTGCAGCTGAGCTGCGTAAAGAATTCGAAAAGGGATTTGATACACCTATCGCTCCGCGTATCTGGCCGAAGCTCACATGGGCTCACGGTATGGTTGGTTCAAACCTCAAGGTTTATGTTGACAAGCTCCGTAAGTCAATCGGTGATATTCCGCTTCACAACATGGGTTATGCTGCTGCTGAAGGCTTCTTTGCAATGCCCACAGAGCTTGATGTACACGACGGTGTTCTTCTTCCGCACTGTATCTTCTTTGAGTTTATCCCCATCGATGACGATGTAGAAGAAAATCCCGAAGAGCAGCCGAAGACTCTTCTTATTGATGAGCTTGAGGTTGGCAAAAAGTACGAAATCGTTGTTACAAACTATTCAGGTCTTTACAGATATCGCATTGAGGACGTTGTTCAGGTTACAAAGATGCACAACAACACTCCACGTATCGAGCTTCTTTACAGAAAGAACCTTGATATGAACGTTGCTAACGAAAAGACAACAACACAGATGTGTGACTTTGTTGCCAAAAACGCAGCTAAGAGAATGGACAATGAGTTCACAGGCTTCAGCTATTATCCTGATTTCTCAACAAAACCGCCGCGTTACTGCATGCTCGTTGAGCCCAAGAAACCGATGACGGAAGATGACAGACAAAAGATGATCGACATCATCGATGAGGAATTCAGTGAGGTTAACGAAAAGTTTGCTAAGTACAGACGCTGGGGTATGCTCAACAGACCCGAAGTGCTTGTTCTCAAACCAAAGACATACTGGGATTACAGAGAAATGCTCCGTGCAAGAGGTGTTGTTCTTAACCAGATCAAGCCTGTTACTGTTATCAACAGTGAAGAGAGAAAGAACTTCTTCTTCTCACACGTAGAAACTGCAGAATCTTCAACTCTTGATGAGTGGAAAGCATCACAGAAATAAGAATAGGAGTGTTAAGTAGTAATGAAAAAGATTTTATCTGTCATTCTTTGCCTGACACTTATTCTGGGAACATTCTCTTTTGCTGTTCACACAACAGCTTCCGATGAGGGGGTCGGCACAGAGATCCCTCTTATTTATGTTGTAGGTACAGGTGGTCATCTTATAGCTGACAACCCTGACGGAACAACAAGAAAGATTTTCCCGTTGGTATTGCCGGAAAATTTCATTATGGACACAGTTGAGGCAAATATCGGTATTTTTGCCAAAGCTGTTGTAACACAGCAGTGGGATGAGTTCTGTGATGTCCTTTACGACACTATTTCTCCTCTCTATGCTGACCTTATGCTCGACGAAGACGGTAATCCGCGCGATAACAGCCGTGCCGATTTCGACAGCAGAGACAGAATCAATCCTGCAAAAATCAACGGTAAGTACGGCACAGAACAGTTTAAATTCAATTATGACTGGCGAGTTGACCCATACGTTACTGCAGAGAAGCTTCACGAATACATAGAAGCTGTTATGGCTGCTACAGGTGAAACAGAGGTTGCTCTTCTCGGACGTTGCCTCGGTGACTGTATAACAGCAGCATATATGGAAAAATATGACGGTGAGTATGTCGCTGATTATATTTCCTATGCAAGTGCCGTAAACGGTGCTGAATTCTGTTCAAAGGCTTTCTGCGGTGAAATTTACCTTGAAGCAGACGGAATTGAAAGATTTGTTTACGACCTTGAGCTTGCAACAGGTAATAATATCAACGAAATCATTCAGGCTTTCGTAACTGTTCTTAACGAAACCTACGGTCTTGATTTCCTTGCTTGGTCTGTAAATAATGTTTATCCCGACATTTACCTTAACATCGTTCCGCGACTTCTCAGAAGTATGTACGGTAACTTCCCCGCTTATTGGGCAATGGTTTCTGACGAGGATTACGAGAAAGCAAAGGAAACAGTCTTCTACGGCGAAGATACAGCAAAATACGCTAACTTCATCAACAGAATTGATGACTACCACTACAACGTTCAGGTTAAGCTTCCTGAATTGTGGGCAGGATTCGAGGCAGACGGTATCAATATGGCAAATGTAACAAAGTACGGTTACCAATCAATACCCATAATTGAAAACGCTGATGTATTGGGTGAAGATTTCTGCACAGTTAAGAAGGCTTCTCTCGGTGCTACAACATCAACAATTGATACAGTTCTTTCCGATGATTACATCGCTGCAGCACAAGCAAACGGAACAGACAGATATATCTCTCCTGATAAGCAGATTGATGCTTCAACCTGCGTTCTGCCTGACACAACATGGTTTATCAAGAATATGAAGCACGCAAACTTCCCTGATTCAATAAACCGTCTTTTCGACAGAATCATAAACATTGAAGATTTCAACGTTTTCAGTGATGCTGAATATCCTCAGTTCCTTGTTTACGATGATGCAACATCTGCAATTTATCCGATGGTTCCAGATAATATGAACACAACTGAAAGATACAACCCCGATTTCTTCGAGGCATTGAAAAAGGTGTTCGAGTTCCTTATCGGACTTATCAAGGACGCTATCGCAAACAGCACAGCTCCCGAAGCTGCGCCCGCTGAATAAATCTGCATAAAAGTTAATCCCCGTTTTCGTTATGAAAACGGGGATTTTTGTATGCTGTTTAAATTAAATCAGAATGCATAACCGAAGAAAACTTTGATCGGGAATGTAACAACAAAGAGAAGACCAGCCTTGATTCTGTCCCAGAGAGGAAGATATTCGCAATTCATATTGTAGTTAGCCATAGCCATCTTGTTGTCTGCGAAGTAGTCATCAAACTGTACGAGATGTGTTTCGTATGTTGAAGTATCTTCTTCATTGATGTTGATGATACGGATAGCTCTGTCCTCGTTACCGTAGCTGTTGAATGTTATACCGGGTGTTGCAACAAGGTCGATACCACTGTGTGTAACCTCGAATGTGTTGTTGTGATCGTGACCGAAGAACATTGCAACAACATCACCCTGCTCAACCATTGCCGGGAACTGCTTTGACGGGCGTGTGCCGGGGCAAGGATACTCTTTGAGGTAACCTGCTTTAAGAACGCCGTCTTTGAAAACATAGTCCTTGCCATCCTGATTAAGGAGTGCTCCTTCAATGTTCTCGCCGGACTCGATGAGATCGAAAATCTCTTTGACGATGATGTGCTGGAATGCCATTGACGGAACTGCCTCGCCACCATTTGCAGCCTTGAGTTTGTTTGACTCTTTGATGTACCATTCTACCTGATCATCGTGAACATAGTCGTAACCGCCAAGTTCTTCGTCATATGTGTTTGAGTCGAACATCCAGAGGTTATAAGCCATCTTGTCAGCGTTCTTTGATGAATAGATGGGAAGATTATATGTACCGCAACCATAGAGTGCGTCACCTTCATCTGTACCGATGAAGCAGTCATAAGTTTCGTAAATATCGAAAAGTTCTTCCTTTGAGAGTGCGTTTTCGTCGTCGTGGTTACCAAAAACCATTGCAACAGGAACCTTGTACTCTTCAAAGATTGACATAAACTCATCGATAGCTCTTTCGCATCTGTTTACGTCCATACACTTCAAAAAGTCTGTACGGCATGAACCACCTGAGATGTTATCGCCTGTAAGAACGATAAGGTCGGGTTTTTCCTGTCTTACCGCCTCTTCAAGGAAAGCTTTGACAGCACCGTTGAGCTGCATATTGTCCTGAAGGTCAGCAACCTGCATAATTTTAAAATTACCGTCAGCGTTGAACTGAAGTTTGCCGAAGTCCTTGTTAGCTGAAACGCCACAGCAAAGTGTCATAGCAAGAATCAGAACACAAAGGACAACTGAAAGGATTTTTTTCATAAGTTTACCTCCGTTTTTTAGTAAGTGTGGTCACACACTTCTTTGATTTTATCTCTGAGCTTAAGGAAATCCTCAAGCGCCTGAGGCTTGTTGTTGGGGTTTCTTAAAAGTGCTGCAGGATGGAAAGTTCCCATCATAAGTACCCCGTTTTTTTCAATAAACTCACCGTGCTGCTGTGTTACTTTAAAGTCAGCACCGATGAGCTTCTGTGCTGCAATTCTGCCGACACAGACGATGATTTTAGGTTTCATCAGTCTTACCTGCTCACGCAGCCAGCCAAGACAGGCTTCCTGCTCATCCTGTTGCGGATCGCGGTTGTGTGGCGGTCTGCACTTGACCATATTAGCAATATAAATGTTCTTATTACGGTCAAGTCCGATTGCATCCATATATTTATCAAGAAGCTGTCCGCTTCTGCCTACAAAAGGTTCACCCTTCAGATCCTCCTGCTCACCCGGTCCTTCACCGATGAAAAGGACTTCAGCATTTTCGTTGCCTACACCGAAAACAAGATTCGTTCTGGTAGCACCGAGGGGGCATTTCTGACAACCGTAGCAATCAGTTTTTAACTCTTCCCATGTGTTATACAAAGGCTATACACCACCTTTCACAGTAAGACAGTCATTTTTTATCTGCAAAGCAAGTTCATCAAAAGAGCCGAACTTCTTTTCAGGTCTGATAAAACGGACAAGAGCTACGAAAATATCTCTTCCGTATAAATTTCCGTTAAAATCAAGTATATGTGTTTCACTCAGCACGATATCAGTACCTACCGTCGGACGCAATCCGATATTTGTTACACCTTTGTATTGCGTGCCGTCAATCGTTACCCTTGATTCGTACACACCGAAGCGTGGCACAACGAGTTCGTCAGGCAGGTTTTGATTGATCGTAGGGAAACCCCAGGTGCGTCCTCGTTTTTCACCGTCAACAACACGCGATGTATAACCAAAAGCTCTGCCGAGCATCTTGTTGGCAAGCTCAATATCACCGTTTTCAATCGCCTTGCGGATTGCAGTTGAACTGACGGGTGAAGAATCGGAAAGAACTTCATTAACGATTATACATTCAATGCTTCGGGCTTCACAGAGCTTTTTAAGCAACTTTGCGTCACCTGCTGCACCTTTACCGAAACGGTAATTAAATCCGCATATAACCGCTTTTACATTGAATTTTTCAATAAGAATACGGTCAACAAACTCCTCGGGAGTATAATCCTTGATTTCCGTAAAGCTTACTGTTACCGCCGTAATACCCCTGACTTTTAAAAACGCAAGTCTCTCGTTATCGGTCATAAGCATCGGCGGAGCTTCACCCCTTACGGTTTTAAGGCTGTGCTCGTCAAAGAGCATCACCGTCGGAGTAAGACCTTTCTTTGCTAATTCTGCAGTTTTTTCAAGCACCACAGAATGTCCGATATGCATACCGTCGAAATTACCAAGAGCGACTGCAGTGCCGTTATTCAGTTTTTCGTCGGTCATAAAATCACACCAGCTTATTTGTGAGGGAAACAGTACAAATCTGAACCCGTTTTTTACGGGTGGATTTCCGTTATCCCTTCGTTAAAATACTCGCAAATCCGCGAGGATTTGCTGCGTTTTGTGCCTTGGTATACCGAAAATCTCTCTCGTAAAAAATCTACGACCAAAAAGGTGAAGATTTTAATTGGATTTTCGGCGGTTGAGAGTGCAGGAAGGCTGACGCCTTTCAAACTCGAAATGCCGGAAAGCCTTTAAAAGAACGACTTTTGGGCGTGTTCGGATTTATACTGTTTCCCTAAGAAAATCGTATGCTACATTTGCAAGTTCTTCTGCCCTGTCTTCAATACAGATATGTCCGCCGCCCTCAACAAGATAATGCTCTGCTGACGGGAATGCGTCTGAAATCTGCTGTTTCATAGAGTCATTGATAATCATATCTTTACTTGCATTGACTATCAGCACGGGGCAAGTGATGTTTGCAGCACCCTCAAGGTCTGTCGGACGCATTGTCTGCATAAGCATACAAAGGCCTTCGCCTGTACCGTCGAGCTGAAGCGGTGCAGTTACACCCTCAAGATTATAATTCTTTGTATATTCAAGGTTTGCTGTTGCCATATAAACAACAAGACGCATAAGAATATCGATTTTTGTAAGGTATTTGAAAACAAAATCAACCATACCGCTCATAACGGGAGATGACATCATACTGCCCATTCCACCCATATCAGCAACAGGAGCTGCACAGAAAAGCATAAGCTTCTGCACATTCACCTGCTGAGCAACATTGATTGCAACTGCACCTCCCATTGAGTGACCTGCAAGTGTCCAGGTAAAGCCGGGTGCGATGCTGAGCATAAGCTTCTCAACAAGAGTTTCACGGTCGATAAGCTCCATATCTGCTTTTTCACGTGTGCTGTAGCCGAAATTCGGAAGATCAACACAGTAACAGTCATAACCCTTTGCGCTCATCTCAGCAGCCATATTCTCCCAGGAGAAGCTTGACTGACCGAAGCCGTGAATGAACATAATTCTGCCCTGATAAAGTCCCTCGTGCGGTGTAAAGCGGTAGTGAAGCTCATAATCACCGTATGAAAAGAACTTACTGTTTTCATAAGGAAGGTCTGTTGCATCTGCAGCAAACGCAGGTACGCAGACCGCGAACATCATAACGATACATAAAACTACGGATAAAATTTTCTTTGTCATAACAAACTCTCCTTATTTCTTTTTGAACATCTGCTTCATACGGAGTTCTTTTGAAAGAACACGCTTGCGAAGACGGAGTGACTGCGGTGTTACTTCAAGAAGTTCATCATCCTTGATAAACTCCATTGACTGCTCAAGACTGAGTGTTGTGGGAGGTACAAGACGAAGTGCATCGTCACTGCCTGCCGCACGGGTATTTGTCATCTGCTTTTTCTTGCAGACATTGCAGACAACATCTTCATTACGTGAACATTCACCGACAATCATACCTTCATATACTTCAAGTCCCGGCCCGATGAAAAGACGTCCTCTGTCCTGAGTGTTGAAAAGGCCGTAGCCTGTACTTGTGCCTGTTTCGTGAACAACGATTGAACCGCGCTCACGGGTAGTCATATCACCCTTGTAAGGCTCATAGCCTGCAAAAAGCTGATTCATAATACCGTTACCGTTGGTATCTGTCATAAACTCAGAACGGTAGCCGATAAGACCTCTTGACGGGATTTTAAACTCAAGGTGAGTTGCCCCGCCGTCACGCGAACCCATATTTTCAAGTTCACCCTTGCGTGAACCGAGTTTTTCGATAACCGCACCCACATACTGTTCGGGTACTTCAACAATAAGAAGCTCCATCGGCTCACAAAGTTCGCCGTTGATTGTTTTATAAATAACCTCAGGGCGTGAAACCTGGAATTCGTAACCCTGACGACGCATTGTTTCAATAAGGATTGAAAGGTGAAGCTCACCTCTGCCCGAAACCTTGAAAGTATCAGTTGAATCTGTCTCTTCAACACGCATACTTACGTTGGTTTCAACCTCTTTGAAGAGACGGTCACGGATGTTTCTTGATGTTACAAACTTGCCCTCGCGACCTGCAAAAGGACTGTCGTTGACAATAAAATTCATTGAAATTGTCGGCTCGTCGATTTTAACAAAAGGCAACGGCTCGACACAGTCGGGTGCGCAGGCTGTTTCACCGATATTAAGGTCAACAATACCTGAAACGCAGACGATATCACCCATCATTGCCGAGTCAACTTCAACTCGTCTGAGTCCTTCGAACTGATAAAGTCGTGAGATTTTTACATTCTGTGTCTCACCGTCCTGCTTGCACAGAACAACATTATCTCCACGCTTGATACGACCTCTTTCCACTCTGCCGACACCGATACGGCCGATGTAATCGTCATAATCAAGGCTTGAGAAAAGAATCTGAAGCGGAGCATCAATTTCACCTGACGGTGGCTGGATGTGTTCAAGAATAGAATCAAGAAGCGGACGCATATCACCCTCACGGACGTCTGATTCGAGTGAAGAATAACCTTCTCTTGCCGAAGCGTAAACCACGGGGAATTCAATCTGATCGTCGTCAGCACCGAGCTCGATAAACAGGTCAAGCACCTCATCGATAACTTCGTCAGGTCTTGCACCCGGTCGGTCGATTTTGTTGACGACAACAAGAACTTTTTTCTTAAGATTGAGTGCTTTTTTCAGAACGAAGCGTGTCTGTGGCATACAGCCCTCAAAAGCATCTACAAGAAGAAGTACACCGTCAACCATCATAAGAATACGCTCAACCTCACCGCCGAAGTCAGCGTGACCCGGAGTGTCAACGATGTTGATTTTTGTATCCTTATAGTGTACTGATGTATTTTTTGAAAGAATTGTGATGCCTCGCTCACGTTCAAGGTCGTTGGAGTCCATAACTCTGTCCTGCACCTGCTCGTTTTCACGGAAGATACCGCTCTGCTTAAGCATTTCATCAACCAACGTTGTTTTACCGTGGTCAACGTGTGCAATTATTGCGACATTTCTGATTGTTTCTCTACGTGACATATTATCCGTCCTTACAGTCAATTTTTAACCCATTATATCTTTACATTTTAATATATATATAAATAATAGTCAAGAAAAAATCGTTGATTTCTATACACCTTTATGCTACAATTCTCAGATAGAAAGAGGTGTTTATATGATAAGCAGAGAAGACTGGAAAAGCATAAGAGGATCGCAGAAAAAACCTGACCATATTATGCTTTCAATCAAAGGAAATCCTGAAACTTCAATGACCGTTACATGGCGTACGTGTACCGAAACAGAGAACGGTTACGCTCTTTGCCGTGCGGCAGGAAGTGAAGAATGGCTTCGTTTTGATGCCGTCAGAGGTAATTTTGAATCCGATATGGACTCAAGCCACATTTTCTGGGCAGATATGACAGGTCTCACTCCCGAAACAAAGTATGAATATAACGTAGGTAATGATGAATACAGAAGCGAAAACTACAGCTTTTCGACAATCCCCGAAAACCTTGAAGATTTTGAATTTATATGCTTTTCGGACGTTCAGACAGGAGGTCCCATCCCCCCTGCCGATTATTCAGGCTTCAACGCTTTTTTGAAAGAAACACTCAAAAAACATCCCGATGTGCGTTTCATCCTCACTGCAGGTGACAACACGAACTGCGGTCAGACAGATATCCAGTGGACAGGCGCACTTGAAGGTTACAAGGGTGTTATGGAATACATTCCCCTTATGATGTCAATGGGTAACCACGATGATATGGGCTTCGAAAATTACTTCACCTTCGAGGGTAAATATTACTCTGAAAAGGCTGAATTTTTCAGCAACCAGTTCCGCGGTACTTATGCTGACAACGGTCCTGATGAGTGGAAGACTGCAAACTATTCGTTTGATTTCGGTAATGCTCATTTTGCAGCTATCGGCATCAGCGGCCCTGAGGATGTGAACGAGTGGCTTATCCGTGATGCTGACGCGAGTGACAAAACATGGAAGTTCGGCTCACATCACTTCCCCATCTGTTACGCAGGCAGCGACCTTGCGTGTGACGATTCCTACCCCATAATGATGGAAGGTATGGAAAAGTTTGACGTTATGTTCAGCGGTCACGAGCATTGTTTTTCAAGAAGCTTCCCGAGAAGAAACGAAAACCTTTATGACAAGCCGTCGGAGGGTACTGTTTTCTATAATCTCGGAAGCAGCAACAGAAATCCGTCAAGAATGCTCGCGATTCCGAAACTCTGGAATACTGCATGGTATCCGCACGAAGAAGAGCTTTCAATGTATGCAATTGCTCACGTTGAAAAAAACAAACTGACGCTCACCTCTTACCTTGAAGACGGCAGAGTTGCCGACAGATGCGTTATAGATAAAGAAAACGACTGCATCGAACCGACTGCACTTGCTCCGATTTATAAGGATACACGAATGATGTTCAAGGGTGCTGACCTCGGTCTTTGTGCACGTACAACCTCAGGGGAAAGCATCGACGGTGTGTGGCATGTACCCGCTGCAATACTTTTCCGCTATGCCGGCTTTGATGTTGAGCTTGACAAGGGTACTGTTACAATTGAGGCTTACCGTCATAAAGCTACATTCACCGAAGGCAGCAACATAGCAGTTACAGACAGGGGTGAAGTAGAAATGTCTCATGCTGTTGTGCGTTCACAGCGTGATCAGCTTTATGTTCCCGTTGACGGCATCTGCAAAGCTTTTGATATGAGATGTAACTACTACTCAAGAAATAACATTCTCTCTTTCGAACACGAAAAGCAGGATAAACCCGTACCCTTTCAGCCGTAATTTTGCATAAAAATTACTTTCAACACAATTGAGGTATTGACAAAAAAATACAACAGTGCTAAAATATATTCAAACAGGGCGTATTTTGTCGCTCAATTAATGAAAGGAGATTCATCATGGATCAGATTACAACACTCTTTGAAGGCATCGATTGGGACGCAATTCTTGACACAGTTATGAACAAGCTCACAGACCTCATCGTTCAGATCGACTTCCAGCAGGTTCTTGATGCTATTGCTAATCTCGTTGCAGGGATCATCGCAAAATAATTTAATTAAAGTTTAAGCAGTCGCACGGCGGCTGCTTATTTTTTACCTGAAAACTATTGACAAAAAAATATACAAATGTTAAAATGTGTATGACAATGGGTGATAGAAATATCGCTACTTAACGAAAGGAGAACTATCATGGATTTTAATGCACTTCTTGAGAGCATCGATTTCGACGCAATCATCGCTTATGTAACAGACCTTCTTGCACAGGTTGACTTCCAGGCTATCCTCGACAGCGTTATCGAGATGGTTAAGGGTCTTATTGCTGCATAATTGACTTTTTAACAAAAAGGGCCAATGTGAATTCGTTCACATTGGTCTTTTTTTGCTAATTTTCGACAAGAACGTAATGTTATTATACACTAAACTATTTATTAAAAGAAATGTTGACTAAAATAACCAAAAAGTGGTATATTATAGACGAAAAATCATTATAAACAAAGGAGATGCAGATATGAAACACGTCGGAATTGTAAGAACTATTGACCTTGCAGGAAGAATTGTACTTCCTATCGAAATCCGTAAAGAGCTCGACCTTATGCAAGAAGGCAGCAAGCTTGAAATTATTGCGAGAGGTAACGAGATTCTTTTAAAAAAATATGCACCATCCTGCATTTTCTGTCACGAAGAAAATGATCTTATAGAATTCAACGGACAGAAAATCTGCCGCAAATGTGCAGAAGAAATCGGAAAAATATAAAATAATGCAACAAAACCAAATACTGAGACAAGGAGATGATTATTATGAAAAACGTTTTCAAAAAAATCCTGACATCCGTATTGATAGCGCTGTTTATCCTTTCACCTCTCGGTACTCTTTCAGGGGTTGACCTTTCATCCTTACTCGATGTCAAGGCAACAGCACTCACAAACGGTGATTACGCTTATGAAGTTCGCGATTCGTATGCTGCAATCACAGGGTACAAGGGCTCATCTTCATCAATCATCATTCCATCCGAATTGGGCGGTTATATCGTAACAACGATTGATCAGGGCGTTTTTGCCGACAAAACTTTTATCGAGTTCGTTATGCTTCCCGATACAATAATAAAAATCGGTGCGGCAAGTACCGCATTCAAAGGCGTGTTCGAAAACTGCACAAAGCTCAAAACGGTTGTTATCAGAGAAGGAACTTTTGACGCGGTTATCGGTCCTGAGACTTTTATGAACTGCAAATCTTTGCAGTCAATCACAATCCCGGGTAATTACTCTGTCATCAGTGAAAACGCGTTCTTTGGTTGTACAGCCCTCGAGTCCGTTACACTCAGAAAATCCGATTATGCTTTTGCCAACCAGACTATCGAAGCAGGAGCGTTCCGTGATTGTTCAGCGCTCACAAAGATATCGTTGCCCACAACACTTAATTCCATCGGAGCTTACGCTTTCTACGGCATTACCGTTGATGAAATCAAAATTCCCGAAGGTGTTACAAACATCAACTACGGTGCTTTTGCTGAGTCCCCGAACCTTACGGAAGTTACATTGCCGACCACACTTGCAAATATCGGCGCTTCAAATGTAGCCTTTATCGGTGCTTTTGAGAACTGCCCCAAACTGCAGAGGGTAACATTCCGTACAGGCACATCTGATGCAGTTATCGGTTCCGAAACATTTATGAACTGCAGATCATTGCAGTCTGTTTCCATTCCCGGTAACTATACAACTATCCGGGAAAACGCTTTTTCGGGTTGCACGGCATTGAAGTCGGTTACATTAACAAAATCAAATTACGGCTACGCTAATCAGGTAATTGAAAACAACGCGTTCCGTGACTGTACTGCCCTTAAAAGAATATCCCTGCCGACAACGCTCAAGACAATTGAAGCTAATGCATTTGCAGGTTCGGCTGTTGAAGAACTCGAAATTCCCGAAGGTGTTACAAGCATCAGCTATGGTGCTTTTGCTAACTCATACAACCTTAAAAGCGTTACCCTGCCCGGTACACTTACAAACATCGGAGCGGCAAATACAGCATTCACAGGCACATTTGAAGGTTGTCAGAAACTTGAAAAGGTATTTTTTGCACAAGGAAGCAAAAAGCTGACAATAGGCGCAGAAACGTTTATTAACTGCACTTCTCTTGAGTCTGTCCATCTCCCGCTTAATCTTGAGGAAATCAAGCAGAACGCATTCAATTATTCAACAAAAAATCTCACACTCTGCAGTGAATCCGAAGAATCTTACTGTAAGGAATACGCTGACATCAACTCTATCAATTTTGAGTTGTGTGACGGTGAGCATAAAGCTTCTGTAGGTCTCGGTGACGTCAACAATGATACAATAATTAATTCTACCGATGCATTGCTTGTTCTTCAGCACGCAGTAGGTAAGAAAACATTATACGGAGATCCGTTCTTTGCAGCTGACACCACTCGTGACGGAACTGTAAATTCGTCTGACGCGCTTGTGATTCTTCAGTATTCCGTAGGTAAAATAACTGAAATCTGAACAAACTGAAAGGACTGCCTGTCGGCAGTCCTTTTTTTAGTCTTTCTGAATTGTAATTGTATCGAAAAGTTCGTTTGTATCAGAATGATAGCTCTTTACAGTAAGTGTATCTCCGACGACATTTACAATTGAATATGTTGCACGTCTTTCCTGCATTGCAAAGTTGCAGAATTCTGAAATTTCATCACCTATCCCGCTGTAATTGCTTCCCGATGATGAATTCTGTGTAAGATAAAGTGTACCGTCAGGATTATTATATACTCCGTTCTTAATGATATCATCCGTTACCTTTCCGTCTCTGATGATATGGGAACGGCTGTAATAATGGTCGTGTCCGCTAAGACAGATATCAATATCAAACTCGTCGATAAACGGAACAACTGTCTGACGCGCAAACTTGTTGCCGATATCGTCTGCACCGCGCGCATCAAAAGGACTGTGGTGCATCATAAGTACACGCCATTCTGCATCCGGGTACGCTTTACAAGCGTTTTTGATGATCCTTCTGTTCGCGGTGGGTAAAAAGTTATTAGAGTCCACAACAATGAAAAGAACATTGTTATAGCTGAAATAATATCCCTGACCTGCAAACCAACGGAAAAGAGTAAACGTTTTGTCGTTGGGATTATTGAAATGGTGCGAATAGTTCGGTGCGTAGAAATCGTGGTTACCGATCGAAGCAGCAACGGGAGCAGAACGAAGAGCAGACGGTGATTCAAAATAAGTGTACTGTTCTTCCGAAAAAGCGTCCTCGACCTGGTCACCGCTCGTCATTATGAAATCTATATCGTTGTTTTCAAAAGCTGTTTGAAGTGTCTTGGTCCAGCCGTAAGTGTCATTCATATAAATTTCTTCCTGAGTGCCGCTTGAACGTCCGATTTGTGAGTCCGTTACAAAAAGTACGCTTGTGCTTTCTGCTGAGCCTGTTGTAAATGAGTAAATCTCACTCTCCGCCGCATCGGTTGTGTAACGGTAATAATAAGTTGTTTCAGCTTTAAGGTCGGTGACGGTTGCATTATGTGTCCACTCAAAGCCGAAGAGGTTGAGATTGCTCTTTACTTTCAGTTTTACTCCGTCACTCAGGTCGGATGAAACACCGATAACAATCTGCTCGTTCATACTGAAAAATGAGGACTGCCAAGAAAAATTCATCTGTGTTTCGTCTTCACCCGGTGTGAGCGTTATATAACCTGAAGAAGCCTTGATATCTTCCCATCCCGTCTGCCACTGTTCAAAAGTGCTGACGGCACCTGATGATACGGTAAACAGACTGACCAGTAAAGTAACTGCTAAAAGTATTGCTAAAAATCTTCGTGTCTTAATCATAAGAGCACCTCCGATATTTCATTTTATTTTTTCGGCAAAGGACGGCACTTTGCTGTGTATTCAAGCACATCAATGCGTATTACTCCGACAACTGATGCCATTTTGTCTTCAAAACTGAAATCCTTACCTGTCTGTGTTTTCATAAGGAAAGTGAGTGCCGCTTTTTTGGTTTCGACATCTTCAATCACTTCTGCAACTCCCCTGCCCATAAGTGAAGAGTATGTAATACCGTATTTACACGCAACATCACCCTCAAAAGGCTCAATGCCGTATTCCATTTCAAAGAAAACCTTCGGATTAGCTTTTATCGCATCAATTTTTCTGCCCTGTCTTGCACCGTGAAGCCAGAGTGTCAGCTTGTCACCCTCAAGAGTGTATCCGTAATTCATCGGCACAACATAAGGCTCATCACCGTCAATCATTCCGAGATGAAGCACCTTGGAATTATCAAGGATTTTTACTATTTCATTGATGTCTGTAATCTGTCTTTCGCGTCTTGTCATTCCGTTCATAATTAACCTCCTGAAATATACTATCCGGATTATATCACGAACCTTTCTTTTTTTCAATATTGTAAAAATTTCACAGCGTATCTTCACGGTGTGTTCGGTTGACAACAGTACCCTCGCAGTGGTATAATTATCCGAATAAGAAACTTAAAATGGGGAGGTTTAGTATATGAGAAATATTTATTTTGTTCAGGTCGATGTTTCGTCAAGTTCAAACGCTCAAAATGCATATTTGCCGTATACTGCCGGTATTCTCGTTGCGTCTGCTTTCCGAAGCGAAACAGTCAGACAAAACTGTGAATTCAAAGAGTTTATTTTTATGCGCGAGGACATTGACACTGTTGTTTCACGCCTTGATAATCCGTCATTTGTCGGCTTTTCAAGCTATTGCTGGAGCACGGAATATAACAAGCTTCTCGCAAGTAAAATAAAAGCCAGATACCCCGATTGTCTTATAGTTTTCGGTGGCCATGATGTGCCTGATAATTTTGATATGCTCGAACAATACGAGTTTATAGATGTGCTTTGCCATGGCGAAGGTGAAGACACGACAAGAGAGCTTATTGAAGCATATTGTACCAAGCAGGACTTCAATAATGTCTGCAACATTTCTTTCCGTGACGGTAACGGCGGATACGTAAGAACGCAGACCAAGCAGCAAACTACACTTGACTACCCTTCCCCGTACCTTGACGGATGGTTTGACGAGATTGTCGATAATAATCCCGATATAATTTTCAACGCTATCCTCGAGACAAGTCGCGGCTGTCCCAACCAGTGCGCATACTGTGACTGGGGACTGCTTAAAGCAAAGACAAGAATGTTCCCGTTGGAGAGAATCCGCGAGGAAATACGTTGGATGGCAGAACATAAAATTGCTTTTGTCTGGGGTGCTGATGCAAACTTCGGTCTTTTTGAGCGTGACCTTGAAATTGCCGATGAGCTTGTAGCTGCAAAGAAAAAATACGGCTATCCCGAAAGAATGCGAATGAATTACGCAAAAAACAACTACAAGAATGTCTTTGCGATTGTTGAAAAATTCAAGGAGTGCGAGTTCGACCGTATCGGTGCAACGCTCTCCTTCCAGAGTCTTTCACCCGAGGCTCTTAAAAATATCAAACGCGTAAATTCTTCACTTGATTTTTATAAAAATCTGCTTACAGAATACAACAAAAAGAATATGAAAACATATTCTGAACTCATTCTCGGTCTTCCCGGTGAAACCTATGAGAGTTTCATCAAGGGAATCGGCACTCTATTTGAAATCGGTCAGCATTTCGTTTTTGAAGTTTACGGCTGTATCTTGTTGCCGAATGCTGCAATGGGTCAGAAGGATTATATCGAAAAGCACGGAATCAAAACAGTGCGTTCGGAAATTATCCGTCCGCATTTCAATGACGATGCTTTTACCGTACCCGAATATAACACAATCATCGTTGAGACAAACACAATGAGCCGTGAAATGTGGGTGAAATCAACCGCGTTTTACTATATGGTCAAGGCTCTTCACGGCAACGGTCTTGTGAGAGCTTTTGCGATTTACCTTTTCTATGAAATGGGCATACCGTATGAGCGTTTTTACGACGGAATAATTGAGTACTTCGAAAAGAATCCCGATTTCTTTATAACCAAGCTTTATTATGACCTTAAGGAAAAGGCAAATGAGCTTTCACTCGGCACGACTAACCGTAAGCTTCTGTTCAAGCCTTGCGGTGACATTGTATGGGACGATCACGAATATGTTGTTCTTCAGGTTTTGTCACAGCTCGACAGATTCTATGACGAGATTATGCCTTACCTGGAAAGTTTCGGTATTGATAAAATTGTGTTTGACGATTTACTGAACTATCAGCGCAACATTATGCGCACACCGTTAAACGAAGAAAAAACGGTTGAGCTGAATTACGATATTCATTCTTACCTTAAGAATATCTATGTCAATGATTATAAGTCTCTCGAAAAACGCGCACACACGCTCGTTATGAGAGACAGCGACCACATCTCTGATTGGGAAAAATTCGGCAAATTTGTCGTATGGTACGGCAGAATGGGTTGGTCATCGTATAAAGATGATATTACAGAAAAATAAGCAGGAGGAAAACTGATGAAACAAAAGATTTATTTTGTGCAGATAGGCGTATCATATCAGTCTCCCTGTTTCCTGCCGTATTCTGTCGGTTGCATAGTTGCTTATCTTAAAAACAAACCTGAAATTATGCAGCACTATGACATCCCCGACATACTCGTTATGCGCGAAAAGATACCTGATATACTCAAACGTTTTGACAACCCGTCGTATGTTGCATTTTCCTGCTACACGTGGAATATTGAATACAACAAGGTTCTTGCGCAGGAGCTTAAAAAGCTTTTTCCTGATGTAAAAATCATTTTCGGCGGTCACAGTGTACCGTCTGACAGTTCGTTCCTTGACGAGTATCCTTATATCGACTACCTTATGCACAACGAGGGTGAAGAGACGACAGCGCTCTTCCTTCAGGCACAAAGCCGCGGAGAAAGCCTTTCGGAAGTTCCTAACCTGTCTTTCAGAACTGCCGACGGTAATGTTACAACAAAATCTTATCACCCTTGTGATCTTTCAGATTACCCTTCGCCGTATATTGAAGGAGTTTTCGATAACATAATGAAAGAAAATCCGACGGTTGAATTCCACGCTACACTGGAAACAAACCGCGGGTGCCCTTACGGTTGCACATATTGTGAATGGTGCTTTACACGCAAGGTGCGTCCGTTCCCGATAGAGCGCATAAAGAAAGAAATTGAGTGGATTGCAAAAAATCAGATCCGTTATTGTTACTGTGCAGACGCTAATTTCGGCATTCTTGAACGTGATGTGGAAATTGCAGAATATGTTGTTGAACAGAAAAAACTTTACGGATATCCCGACGTTTTCAAGCCCTGCTATGCAAAGGAAAGTGACGACACCGTTTTCAAGGCAGGTTATCTGCTGAACAAAAACCATATCGACAAGGGTGTTACCCTCGCCTATCAGTCACTTCATCCCGAAACGCTCGAAAACATTGGCAGAAAGAACCTTACACTTGAACATTTTTCAAATCTCTATGCCCGTTATACGGAAGCAGGTATCCCCACCTACACCGAGCTTATCCTCGGTCTTCCCGGTGAGACATACGAAAGCTTCTGCAAGGGAATATGCGAATTGCTCGAGTCCGGTCAGAATAACTCAATGACCGTATATGAGTGTCAGGTTTACCCTAACGCACGTATGGGCGACCCTGAGTATCAGAAGAAATTCGGAATAAAAACATCCAGAATCCCGCTTCTGGGTATTCACTATAACCCAGAGTTCAACGGCGTCGGTGAATATTTTGAAATCATCACCGAAACAGCATCTATGCCGAAAAGTGATTGGGTCAAAGCGTGTATGTTCAACGCAGTTTTACAGACCTTCCATCACCTCGGACTGCTCAGATACTTTGCACTTTATCTTCATAACGAAAAGAATATATCCTATTACGATTTTTACAACAGTCTTTATGATTTTATTTATAAAGAAAGTGACGGATATATCCATTCCTTTTTCAAAGATCTCTATGACCGTAAAGCTGACACTAAAAAAGCTGACTGGACATATAACCGTGATGTTTTCGGTACAACCGGTTGGTATTTTGAAGAAGGAGCGTTCCTCGAAATGGTATACCATTTCGATATCTTCTGGCAGGAAATTCTGCCATTTCTTAAAAAGTTCAGTATAGATGATGAGATTTTCGACGAGCTTCTTGTTTATCAGAAAAACCTCATCCGTCTTCCCGACGTTGAAAGCGTTGAAATAAAATCGCACTACAACTTCTACAGATATTTCGAAGCGATTGATGAAAATATGGATGCGACATTGAAAAACGTCAGCTGTACTCTGCGTGTTAAGGCACACAAGCATATTTCATCCTGGGCAGAGTATGCCCGTGAAATCATCTGGTTCGGCAAACGATACAGTGCAACACTTCTCATAAATCCGAGAGAAGAGATTGAATATTCGGAGGAATAAGAATGTCAAAAATTCTTCTTATACAACCGCCTCAGTGGTATCCCGTTTCGCCTTATCTTGCTGTTCCGCTTCTTACCGGACAGTTAAAAAAGGCGGGATTTGATGCGCGTGCGTATGACCTGAATGTAAAATTCTACAATCATCTGTTAACTGAAGAACACACTGCACTCTGTGACGAAAAAAGCCGCAGAATACTGTGTGAGCTTGAGCCTGAATACTGCAATGCCGATATCGATGAGATAAAGAAAAACGGTACATACGCTCAGAAAACACGTTGTCTTAAATATCTGACAATAAAGCAGTTTTATGATGAGTACGGCAACGAAATCCCCGATCTTATCAGAACTGTTGAAGATGCAGTGCGCATAACAAGAGATAAGAAAGATTTCTACATTCCCGAAAAGCTCACACAGGCAAAGCATACAATCAAACTCGCTTTGCGTCTTGTTTCGATGCCGTATGCACCGAACGAAATAGATTTTGATAATTACTTTACGAATCCGATTGTCAATCTCGACTGGCAAAACATAAAGCTTCAGGTTGAAGATCCGTCCGTCAATATGTTCTGTGATTATTTCGAAGAGTTCGTTTCGTCCGTCAAGGATGAAGGCTACGACATCATAGCAATTTCGATGACTGACCTGAGTCAGCTGGTTTCCGTCTTCACTTTGACGAAGATGCTCAAAGAAAAAACGGATGCTAAGATTGTTCTCGGCGGTAATTATGCAACGCAGATATATGACCGTATGATGGATTACACGGACATTTTCACCGACTATACAGACTATCTTTTAATCGGCGACGGTGAGACAGCAATTGTCAGCCTGTGTAACTATCTTGACGGCAAATGCGATTTTTCCGAAACATCAAATGTAGTACGCCTCGGTGGAAACGGCATTGTTGAATCGACAGGGCTTTCATGCAAAAAGATCGATATGGACGAGCTTGCTTATCCTGATTTTTCTGACTACGATATGTCAGAATATTTCACTCCCGACCCCACCTACCCTATACAGCTTTCCAAGGGTTGTTATTGGGGTAAATGCAGTTTTTGCGACTACCCATTCGGTCAACAAGGTTACTGTCCGAAGCAGATTGACAGAATCATTGACGAAATACAGTATCATATCGACACTTACGGTGCGTCAAAGTTTATGTTCGCTGACGAGGCTATTCCGCCGAAGTTTTATAATCAACTTGCTCTTGCGATTATCAAGTCAGGTATGAAAATCAACTTCTATTCCTTTGCCCGTCTTGAAACAGGATACACTCCTGAGGTGCTCAAAAATCTTTACGATGCAGGTGCAAGACTCTTCCTCTGGGGTTACGAGTGTTATTCCGAGAGGGTTATGAACCTTATGAACAAGGGCATTGACGTAAGCAAGCGTGAGGAAATCCTCACCAATGCACGCGACGCAGGAATATGGAACAACGGGCTGTTTATGTTCGGATATCCGACAGAAACACTCGAGGAAACAAAGCAGACAATGGATTTTATAAGACAGAACAGACGCATTGTCCCGAGTTGTACTCTGTCCAACTTTGCTCTTAAGAAAAACTCGAAACTCGTTGAAAATATCGGTGAAAACGGTGTTGACGGATTCACCACTGCAGGTGAATTCTACACTGTTTACAAGGATGTTATAGACGGAATTTCACAGCTTGACCGCCGTGAGTTGCGCAGAAACTTCCAGTTCACTTTCCTTGAAGAAAATGCACATTCCCTGTGGTCAGTCGTATTCTCCGATTTTGACCACCTGTTATTATATCTGTCTGAATTCGGATGTGATTATGTCAGCTCGTACCATTCAGACAAAAAAATATGTCCCGAATTCAGGTAAAATAAAATGAAATTTACTTCCGTTACAATAATCGTCGGCACCACCAACGAAAAAGAGTCGTTAATTACCACGGTAGACACAATTATGGACACCTGTAATGCTGATGATATTGATAAAATACTGCTTGTTAAATCAAAAGACGCTTCAGACAATTGCAACAGTGCCATTGCCCTGCTTGAAGAAAAATACCGGGGCAAGGTTTACTCTCTTGAGCAGACACGCCCATTTGTGGGTGGTGCTATACGAGACGGTTTTGACACGGTAACGTCATCTCACACGATGCTTTTACCGTCTGACCTTGCAATAAGTCTTGATTGCGTCAGCCGAATGATACAGGCAGTCAAAGAAAAGCCTGATGTTATTTCAAAAACTTCAAGATGGCTTAAAAAAGACAGTTTTCACAACTACAATCCGTCGAGAAAAATCTTGAACAAGGTGGCACAGATTTTTCTTCGTGTACTGTATTCAACAAAGCTGACAGACTTTACAAGTCCCGTGCAGACCGCACCTACCGAGGCGTACCGAAAATCAGCGTGGCAGGAACTTAATTTTCCGTTTTTGCTCGAAATGGTGCTTGTTCCCTTGCGGCTGGGATACGCATTTGAAGAAATACCCGTCGGTTGTTTTAACCGTGAAGAGGGTTTTTCGCGTAACTCCGCAAAGCAGACTGCACTGTATCTTAAAACAGCTCTGAGAGTACGCTTTACACCAAAATCCAAACTTACAAAGGAGTCATAAAAATGAAATTTCTTTTTGCTGCAGTACCTCAATGGTACCCGATAAGTCCATATCTGGCAGGCGCTTTGCTTGTCGGACAGTTGAGAAATGCGGGTTTTGATGCAGATTCATACGATTTCAACATCGACTTCTTTAACGATATTCTTAAAAGCGATTATGTGAAAGAATGCTATAAAAAGGCTGAAGCAATCATTTCCGACGGATACTGCGAAACGATTGATGAGTCTTGCGACAATTTTGCAGATAAACTTAAAAAATCTTACGCTATAAGAAAAGAAGAAATTGAAAAATACTTAAAACACAACGGTGAAGCCGTCAAAAATGCGCTCGAAGGAATCGATGAAGCCGTAAAGGTATATAAGACCAAGGAAGGTTTTTACGACCCTGAAAAGCTTTATAAAGCCAAGGACACAATCACAACTGCGCTTGATATCGTTTCTGCACCGTATCTTCCGTCAAGAATAATGCTTGACAATTACATCGCAAATCCTGTTTTCACTTATGACTTTAAAGATGTTGACTTTCAGTGTAAAAATGCCTGTGTCAATATGTTTTTGCCATATTATGAAAACAAAATTAAAGAAATGGATTTGTCTGAATACGATTTTATCGGTCTTTCAATCACCGATCTGAGTCAGATTGTTCCCGGTTTTACTCTTGCACGACTTCTCAAAAAATATACCAATGCAAAAATCTCTTTCGGCGGTAATTTTATCTTTAAAATCGCGGATGACCTGAAGAAATTTCCGCAGATTTTTGAAGAGTACTGCGACTTCCTGCAAATCGGTGACGGTGAGGCAACATCGGTTGAAATTGCTGAATATATGACAGGTAAGCGTAACATAAACGATGTTCACTCGCTGGTTTACCGTGACGAAAACCTTCAGGTATGCTCCACACCGAAGGCGCCGTGTCTGAAACTTGACACAGTTGCTTATCCCGATTTTGATTGCTACGATTTTTCAAAATACTTTTCTCCCGAAACAGTTATTCCCGTGCAGCTCGGTAAAGGTTGTTATTGGAGCAAATGCACATTCTGCGACTTTTACACCGGTCAGCAGAAGTTTGATATGAAGAGTGTTATCCGTGCAGTTGACGAGGTTGAGTATCTTTCAAAGAAATATAACAGTAAACTCTTTAACTTCGTAGACGAGGCTGTGCCGCCGAAATTTTACAACGAATTTGCAAAAGAAGTGAAAAGAAGAAATCTTGAGATTTACTATTATTCTTTTGCAAGGCTTGAAAAAACTTTTACCGCTGAAGTTTTGCAGAATCTTTATGACTCAGGTGCACGATTCTTTATGTGGGGCTATGAGGCTGAGTCCGAAAGAGTAATGCAACTGATAAACAAAGGTATCGATCTCGGCCACAGAAAAAGAATCCTGCGTGATGCAAAGGAAGCGGGATTGTGGAATCTTTGCACCTTCCTTCTGGGATATCCGACCGAGACGTGGGAAGAGTTGCAGTCTACAATTGATGTAATTTACGACCACGATCTTGTCAACACCTGTACCCCGTCAAATTTCGCACTCAAGAAAAATGCGATTCTCAAAGACCATACCGAGGATGTCGGCATAACGGACTTTACGGACAACGGTGACTTCCATATTTCTTACAAATATCTTTCTGAAACACAGACAATGGAAGAAGTAAAAACAAAGCGTAACAACTTTGAAAAGAAATATCTTGAAGACACCCGTGACCGTCTTTTTGCACACTCCTTTACGGAAAGCGATTCGATTCTTATGTATCTTGTAAAATACGGGCGTGATTACGTCAAGGATTACCGATTGCAGTACAAACGAAAAATATAAAAAAAGAAATCGGCTTTAATCAGCCGATTTCTTTTATTTTGTAGTAACTTCTATTTCATCAAGATAGATGTTGCGGCTGTCTTTTCTGCTGTACCACAGGACATAACGCGCATAATCTTTCCAGTTATTGCAGTTAACGGTGTTATTGATTACATTGTGACATCTGATTTTTCTGACGGTTGCTTCGTTGCCACACAGAATATCAGCGAAGTATTCTTTGAAATTATATTCGCAATCAAAATCTATTTTCTCGCAGAAAGGAAGTTTAACAACATTCTTCTGATATTTAAGAAGATTTTCGAACATCTCGTTATCATCAAAAAAGCTTCGCAGGAAAGGTTCAATCTCTTCATAGAATTTGTCAAACTCATATGCTGTGTTCAGAAACGCAAATTCCTCGGGTAACCAGCCGACATCACCGAAGCGTGTGTCGAGCCATACTGTACTGCACTTGCCCTCGACCACATCTTCAAACCTGTTTTTCAGTTGCTTAAACACTCTGCCGCAGACAGTATCTTTGTTTGTGACCATAAAGTCCATAAAGCTGCTGTAAAAATGAGAATACTCTATCCCCTTTTCGTGTCTGAGATATAGGGCAAAATGAATGAGCAGTCCGTCATGGTGGAAACACTGAACGGTTGCGGAATAAAGATTCATTTTTATCCAATCCTCGTGAGACATTGTGTTTGTCTTCACGATAAGTCTTGAATATTCTTCAATCTCCTCGTTTGTATCTACAATCGTATGCGGTTCACTCAACGGAATACGCACATATTCAATGCCGTGCTGATTCATATAATCAGGGTTGCCCATTGTCGAAAACGGTAACCACTCGCAGTTGTGAATGTATATCGAGCTGTGCTGACCTGCATTCAGCAGAATATCGATGCCATCAACAAGACTTTCGTAAGTCTCACCCGGAAGACCGAGAATAAGCTCGGAATATGTCGCTATGCCTGCTTCGTTATACATATTCAGCAAAGACGAAAAAGACTCAACGGGAATGTTTTTTCTGTGAATGTTCTGAAGAACCTCTTCACTCATCGACTGGAAAGACAGGGTTGCACCCTTATCCATACCGCACTCGTTGAGTTTCTTAGAGATACGGAACACGCGGTCGTTACTGTTTTTTGCACTCGAAACCTGAAAACGCGAAAGCACACCCTCTTCATTATGAAGTCGCACCATTTCGTCAACAAATTTTTCATCACGCTCGAACATACCGAAATTTGAATCGGCACAACCGAAGCCACGTATATTATGGTCAGACAGCCACTTGATTTCCTGCATAACCTTTTCTTCAGGGAAAAATCTGATACGGCTGTTGAGATTTCCCCAGTCGCAGTAAGCACATCTGTAAGGACAACCTCTGTTGGTTTCAATAATCGTGTGGAAATCTATCTGCGGATAGTTTTCAAGAATCGAATCAAAAACTCCCGTAAGGTACGGTGACGGATAATCAATTTTTTCGATTTTTTCCTTTTTACTCATCACAACCTTACCGTTTTCACGGTAGGCAATATTCGGAACATCCTGAAGCGGTGTGTTGTTCTTTAACGCTAACAGAAGCTGAACAAAAGCCTCTTCACCTTCACCATAGCACAGACAGTCGATATATTCTTCCTGCTCGAGTAATGACGCATCTGTTGATATCTGATGTCCGCCGAAAAATATAAAGCAATCGGGATACTTTTCTTTTACCTTTCGTGCAAGTACTTTGTTGTATTCGTGATTCCAGATGTAGTTTGAAAAGCCGAAAAAGAACGGCTCATCAACAATTCGTTCAAGCACCTTGTTTACAGGCTCGCGTATAAAGATGGGTTCCTTGAATGAATAAAACCCATCAATTTCAGTATTCGATTTTGCATTTGCGATCAATGTTCCGACGGCATAAGGCAAAAAAGTCGAATTGCCGTGCAGATAATTGATCTGAGCCAGATAAACATTGTTAAACATATCATTCACCGATTATTTTTCTGTCAGATAATTATACTATTTTATTGTTTTAAAATCAAGGAATTACACCTGTGTTTCGGTCTGCTGTTTTGCATAAAGCTTCTTTGCTTCAAAAAACGCAAACACAATGCAAATAAACGAATACACGGAGAAAATAAGGAAAGGTGCCGTTTCGGGTGAATTGACCATCATCTGCACATACAACGCTATACCGATAATGCCGTTGATAATCATACAGAATGTATACTCGACAAACGCAAACATTGTGAGGAAAAGAACAAGTATGCCAAGAACCGTTGTTGCACTGTCAAGGAAAACGTACTCTGCGCCTACAAGCGGCAGCACAGCCCACATCACTGCAAGCACGGCAAAATAACCGACTGTAACCAAGCCCCTCTGTTTCCACGAAAGTTTGCGCAATACAGTTGACTGCTTCCATTTGTTCTTATTCCAACGGATGAATGTAATCATCTGCATCGGGAACGAAAAGAGTAAAGCCGACAATGCCGATGCATACAGATTATAATAAACATAAACGACTGTATAAAGTAAAGAATTTATACTTCCGAGCAGATTGCTGTATCTGTTTACACGCGACTGCAAAGAAGCAATCACAAGAGAGTTGTACAAGGGTAATATGCGCAGAAAATTCTGATTGTAGTAAACACCTGCAACCGTGATAAGTACCCCTGTGCAGCCCATCAGAGCATATATGAATATATCCTTTTTGGTTAGTTTAATCCTTGTGCTCAATATAACTTTCCTCCGAAAATCATTGAATATAATTTCAACGGATATTATATACGCAATCAAAATAAATTTCAACCTGAACAATAGTTTTATTTGACTAATTAAATTATTAGTGATATCATTAAACTGATAAAACAAAGGAGTGATCACTATGAACTTTTTGACAAAAATAATGAGCATTATTCTCTTTATCCCTGCACTTTTCGGTCTTTATGCAAACGACGCAAAAGACACCGAAGCAGCTTATCTCGACGCAATTGACACCATCGCTTTCGAAAACACAATTGAAACTGCCATTCCGCAGACAGAAATCTACAATATGGTAACCGAGCATTTCAACTCTGCATTACCCGAAGGTAAAACAGAAAAGAAAGCAATTATTATCGGTTACGACGGTTGCCGTGCAGATGCACTTACACTCATAGGCGGCAAACACAGCGGTATTTCAAAAATGCTCGATGACGGTGCATCTTTCAACCTCGCTTACTGCGGCGGTGTTAACTACCCTGACGGTGAAAACACTCAGAACACTTCAACAGCACCCGGCTGGTGTTCAGTCCTTACAGGTGTGTGGGCAGACAAAAACGGTGTATACGGTAACGGTCAGCCGAAGTCCCTTGAATACAAAACACTTCTGACTGATTATGTTGAAAACGGTACTATCGATTCTGCATCGTTCATCACAAAGTGGGGCGGTCATTTCACAAATGATAACTCTACATACATCAATGAAAAGCAGTACTGTGAAGAAAAAGGTCTTAATGTTGCTTTCAACAAGACTTCAGGCAACGAAGACAGTATGATTAAAGCTGCACAGGAGCTTTCCAAAGAAGATTGCGCTGATTTTACAATCGTTATTTACGAAAATACGGACAGCAATGGTCATAACTTCGGTTTCTCAATGAACAACCCATACTACAAGGCCGGCTTCAAGCATTGTGAAAACTTTGCATACGACACAATCCGCAAGATTGAGTCAAGAGACACATTTGAAAGTGAAGACTGGCTTATCATCATCACATCTGACCACGGCGGTTTCGGCACAGGTCACGGTGGTCCGACAATTCAGGAAAGAATGGTATTCATCGTAGCAAACAAGTATTAATTCTGAATAAAGCTAAAAGACAGTATCAACAGATACTGTCTTTTTTTATCAGTTATTTTCAACCGTTTTGCCTATTGCACGAAGAAGTGAATCCTCGTGAGATGACGGCAGGTCACAGTTATAATGCCATATCATAACACCGCCATAGCCGTTATCAATGGCATATTCGGTTTTCTGCGCGATAACATCTGTATTGTTGAACCAGAAGTCCTTATCTGTTTCTTCACAGTGATACCAGCCGTTTTCGTCGATATTCTCATAGCAACCGTTATAGCCGTACCAGTATGCTGACATATCTGCAGGACGGGAGTAAAACGGAAGACCGATGTTCACCTTTTCAAGAGGGATGCCATAAAAACCGATTTTCCTTACCATACTTACCATATCCTCATAAGTTGAATGCCTGCCGTTTTCATCAATCATATCGTAAAGCATAACCTCAAAGGTATCAATCTCGTGCAGAGCTTTTGCGGAAAACTTTATATTCCAGTCATTACCTGCAACACCGAGAGTATAGTCTCCGAGTTTTTTTCCAAGCGAAACAATGAATCTGTTGTAATAGCGCCACGCTTTAGTTGAAATCGGATATTCATAGTCGAAATGAACACCGTCAAAATCATACTTATCGAGCACTGCAATGATGTTATCCTCAAGAACACCGCTGGTGAAAGCCTTATTATGCTCATCACTCTGCGCTTCCATCTGATCTTCCCACACGTCTGAATCTGTATGTCCCCACGGGCCGAGGAGATTAAGAGAAATCTTTACATCTCTTTCTCCGATTGCGTTACGGATATTTGTAAGAGCCGTTTCGAGCTTTTCTTTCTGCAGATTAACATTACCCTCACTGTCAAATGACGCACATTCAAAAAGAATAACATCCGTGATAATATCAAAATCTTCCTTGTAAAGACTGTCAGGAGACTGAACGTAGTCACCTCTTATGTATGTCGTAACCCTGAAATTTTCAGGCTTTTTAATACAGTCTGTTGCCCCGAACAAGCCTGCAAAAAATGTCACAAGTGCCGTAAAAAAGGCAATAACTCTTTCAAAAAACATACCCGATTACCTCCGTTTAATTTATGCAAAGTATCTTATAAGATAAAGGATAATCATATGTACGGGATAGAACGCATAAAACCCGTACTGAATAGCTTTGTTTGAACGTCCCTTTCTGCCACCGTAAAGCCATATCGGAACGAGAGAGAAAACAGCAAAACCCTGAGTAGGCAATTCAATCATTTTACCGAAAATCTCAACAGGTACAACCTGACCTTCAAAGAATACGATATTAATAAGCACCATTCCCACAAGCTGTGCAAGCCACGCAAACGGAAAGTTCCTGAACAGGTAGAACATTACGACGGTAAGCATACCGAGGAATCCGTAATCGACAAAACCGATTACAGAAGCAATGCAAATCAGAATCAACCACAATACAGAAAGCGCAATATTCCTTGCACTTGAGTTTTTTTTGATGCCGTCAATAACCTTGATTGCAAGTAATCCCAACAACAGCGTAAACATAACATTCTGATGATAAGGATTAAACCATCTGCTGCTGTAAAACAGGTTGAACGGAAATTCAGAAATCAGGGTGAAAGTCAGCAACCTCAGCGCGTACTTTTTTACGTTGGATGTATGTACAAAACCTTCAGCAATCTGAAAAGCAAATATAGGAAAAGCCATTCTGCCGATGTAGGTCATCCAGTCGCCAAAACTCATAAACGTTGCCCAAACATGGTCACTTATCATCAGAACAATTGCGACAATGCGCAACATATCCGAAGTGAGTCCCCCGAACGGTATTTTAACCAAAGGGCTGTTTGCAGGAAGTTTTTCTTTCACTCCAATCACTCCTTATATTGAAATCGGATTATAATTTATTTTATCACACAACGAACAAAAGAACAACTTTAATTTGTCAAAAAACAAAAATCACCATCAATACTGATGGTGATTTTCCGTAAAAGCGTTGCATATTTAATTATTTCTGTTTTTCAGCCATTTCCAAGGCTGCATCAATATTCTCAGCTATTAGAACCTCATCAAGAAGTTTTGCTTTTTCGAGGGTTTTTACCGGCTGTTTATTGATATGTGAAAGAATGAGGGTTTTATTCTGCTTTTTGCACAGCTTGATAATCGTTTCAAGGCCATGAAGACCTGTTGCGTCAATAGCAGGAACACTTCTCATTCGCAATACAAGAACCTGCTTGTCTGCCTTTTTGATAACGTCGGCAATTTTAGTTGCTGCACCAAAGAAAATCGGACCTGTGATTTCGAAAACCATTGTGTTTTCAGGAACCCTTTTGAATCTGATATTTTCGTCATCGGTATTCTCATCGATTTCTTTCCAGCCGTATGCATCGGTAACGTCACTCATACGCTTCATAAACATAACGGTTGCAAGGATAATACCTACAACAATTGCAACAACAAGGTCAAACACTACAGTGAGGATAAATGTAACCAAAAGAATGAAGGTATCGCTCTTAGGCGACTTTTTCATAATTCCCACAAATTCTCTCCACTCGCTCATATTATAAGCAACAACGAAACGAATTGCGGCAATGGTCGGCAT
This sequence comes from Acutalibacteraceae bacterium, assembly GCA_045648745.1. Taxonomy (GTDB): domain Bacteria; phylum Bacillota; class Clostridia; order Oscillospirales; family Acutalibacteraceae; genus CAG-488. The sequence continues at coordinate 40,262 of JAZROM010000053.1, forward strand.
CGGAATAAGTGCAGCATAAGGCATAAGAACAACAAGAACAAGGAGAAGTACAACTGCATGAACCATGCCTGCAACAGGAGTTCTGCCGCCGTTTTTAATATTAGCCGCTGTTCGTGCTATCGCGCCCGTAGCAGGAATACCGCCAAACAAAGCAGAAGCAATATTACCTGCACCCTGAGCAATAAGCTCTGTATTGGAATTGTGTCGGCTGCCTGTCATTCCGTCAGCAACAACGCAAGAAAGAAGAGATTCGACTGCAGCAAGTACGGCAATTGTAAACGCATCGGGAATAAGAGCCTTTACACTTTCAAAAGAAAAGCTCGGAATTGACGGAACGGGCAAGGAAGAAGAAATCGTATAAAGCGAGCCGATTGTATTGACATTCATATCAAAGACTTTTACGAGCACGGCTGAAATAACTATTGCAAAAATTGACGGAGGGATTTTCTTTATAAATTTCGGGAATACGATAAGCACGGCAAGAGATACCGCACCGATTATAAAAGCTTCGAAATTGAATGTGTGAAACTGATGCACAACCTCTTCAACTTTTTCAACCGTCTCAATCGGAGAGTTTACAAAAGTAAGACCGAAGAAATCCTTGATCTGACCGATAATCAGTGTAACCGCAATACCTGTTGTAAAGCCCGTTGTAATGGTATACGGAATAAACTTGATAAGACTGCCAAGCTTGAACACACCCATAAGTATGAGAAGAGCGCCTGCCATAAGAGTGGCGAGTACAAGCCCTGAAAAACCGTTCTCCGCAACGATGCCTGCAACAATTGTTGCAAATGCCGCTGTGGGACCTGCAATCTGAACTCTGCTTCCGCCGAGCATTGAAATAACAAAACCTGCAATAATTGCAGTGTAAAGACCCTGCTCGGGAGTAACACCTGAAGCAAGCGCAAGTGCGATTGAAAGCGGAAGTGCAATAATAGCAACGATGATACCTGAAGTAACGTCTTTGCCGAACTGTGCACCGCTGTAATCTTTCAGACAAGAAATAAGTTTCGGTTTAAATACTGATTGCTTTGATTTTTCCATAAAATTCACCATATATCAAAAATTTTACTGTATGATTATATGACTTAATTTAACAGTTTTCAAGGGAAAAACCGGCATTTTTACTATTTCTATGTTTTATTAAAAATTTACAAATTACAACACAATATTCTGTACAAAATGTTAATCCATATTTACTTGTTTCTTCGGTAACGAATCAATGAAATGATTATAGAAACAATTGCAATAACCGAACCGAGTGATGCACCATATGCCTGAGAAATAAAATTATATACCAGCCAGAAGGGCGCACTGCAAAGACCAAATTTACGTATGGTCTGCTCATCATCGCACCAGAGACCACCCGTCTGAAGAAGCGCACCTGCGAGAGGAATAAGCTCTATCCATTTGCGCTGAACAAATGCAGAAATAAGACCGACTGCTGCGATCACGATTATATTCACCCAAGTCAGCAACCGAATGTGCTTATTAAACGGAGGATCGTTCTTCTTTGCTGCAAGGAATGACGACACTGTAGACATAAAATCCATTATCGCACCTGAAAACGCACCAAGGAGCACATACTGAAGAACATACAAAGCGTTTGAAATGCACGTTACCCACACAATATGACTGCGCTTTTTCAGCTGATAGCTTAAAAGATAAAGTGCAACCGCACCGAGACCGATAATCTGTGATACAATCAGCAACATACATTCCTCCTTCTTGTGTAATGCTGTTATTTTACATTATCGTAGGTGTTTTGTAAAGTAACCGCCCCGTTTTTGCAACAAAAATCCCCCGGGATTGCTCCAAGGGGATTGACTGTTTTAAAGATAAACAAAAACATCCTCACTATCTGTATTTTCATCCTTTAATTTACATTTCAAGCCCGGATTATTTGCTGCAGCATTATTTAAAAAGCTTCTGATATCAGTTAAATCGATCCTTGTGTCATCAAAAACTTCCGAATCAAGCATAAAGTGTATGAAGGTATTTGACTCACCATCGGTGCATTCCTTGTACAAATCAGAAACACAATAACCTTTTTCAAAATCAAGAATCTTTTTCACCCTTTTATGTGTCGCTTCAATATGCATAAATGAACTTACATACTGCACACAGCATAACACCATACACGAATCAGATGAAATTTTAATATTCTTTGAAGTTGTATCATTTCTGCCGTAAAGAGAATTGTGGCTTTTTACAAAATGACTCTGAAGGTCATAATTCCATCGGGGACCGGCATAAAAATCACACAAGTAATAGTACCATGCAGGCTTGCCGTCAACATCGTTTTCATCAAGCGCAAATCCTTCGTCATAGCTGCGTACACTGAATGAATTATCTCTATGGGCAATAACAGTAATACCATTGCAAGAACCTATACGCGATTCTGTCACAAAGATATCTAAAAGCGCTTTAAACGCATTGAAGGCTCCTGTAGCGTCGCTTGAATAAAATGCAACTGCAGGTCTTTTTCTGACTCTGTCAGGACCTTTAAATTCAACAATCTGTTCACCATCTTTTTCGTTCATCACCATATGACAATTACCCTTCTTACCTCATTTGATAATAGTATAAACTACCTTGTTATAAAACTCAATTTAATTTTTCGTTTCACTGCACTTCAACCGGACTGTGAACACAAAAATCCCCACCGATTGCTCGGTGGGTATTTTTGTGAAGTTTTAATTGTATTCTCTCTTTGATTGCTGTCTGTGGTGCAGAGGCGGAGAAAGACAGATGAACATTTAACATACGCACTTGTTAAATTACTAATATTTTTTCATCTCTGTCCAATGTCAGTTAACGGATAACAGTATTTCGCATTTTTTTAAAAGATCTCGTATTTTCTGTTCACGCACATACAGTTTTTCTGGAGGAGGATAACCAGCTTCTTGCATTTTTTTAAATGTTTCCTTGCCAAGCCAGGAGCCTACATCTTTGAGTTGTACTACCAGCGTAATGAAATCTCCGTCAAGATAACCTCCTAACCTTCTTTTTACATAATCCAGATGCGAATAGACCATCTCCAAATCTTCAAGCGAGGGATTATTAACCAAAAGAGACATACACATACGTATATAATGCTCGGTTTTTATCTGCATAGCTTCAATGGTAGGAAGGCTGATAGTCGATGCCGAATCGGGTTCGGGAATACCGAAAAGAGTGTTCCTTATATTGCAGTATTCCGCACTGTATTTTTCAGGATCTGCATCAAGAAACAGCAGTGCTGCAGTGCATTGTGCCATCTGCTTACTTGTAGAGAAAGCATCATTGATTTCAAACTCAGGTACCATTCTCTCGCACTGACTTTTGAGTGCCTTGAGCCTTAGTGTCGCCTCGTCCTCATATCCCGAATAGATTTTATCAAAAACCTCTTTGTAAAGATTTGCTATATCGTTAAAAATCTCCTCAGGTGAGCAATCTGTGGCACCGAGATACAAATTCAAATAGGCAGTCTTTTTGTAACTCATATTTTTCTTTGCAAATGTCTGATCAGCCTCAATCTTCAGATTCTCTTTAAAGGTCTCATCTAACAGCTTCAAGCATTTCGATTTTATAGTTTCTTCATCGGGAACACATTTTGTTACAGTGTTTTTTACTGACGTTAGAAGCTCGCTCTGTCTCTTCTGAATTTCTTCTTTTGAAAGCTTTCTTCCGCTTGCAACTACTCCCCCTGTACGTTCACTATCATCCTTGCCGTAATTGGCATTTGCCGCAATACAATGGGGCGCAAAAAGGAAGAGAAACGCTGCGTCGGGGATTTTTAATTTCTCATCGAAGCAAAGTTTTTTTGTTTCTGAATACCAATATGATTTATCTGGAGAACTCATATATTATCCTCCTTTTAACAAGAAACAGTGCCGTTGAGCATAAAGGTTTCACGGTATACGTGTTTATCGTGCATAAAATCTTCAACCATTGCATTGAGTACACCGTCTTCAGTAAGTGTAATTGTCAGGCGTATCGGTGTACCCTTCGGTACCGCTTCCTTGAAATGATGAGTAATACAGTAGGATGTCATTCTACCGTGGTCAAGTTCAATATGAACTGCATTTTCATCAGTATCGTAAACCTCATATACTCTGAAAAGAACGGTTGTCTGTCCTTCTTTAAAAGTAGTAAAGTTTGCGCTTACGGTATATGGGAGTCTTGTGACAGAAGGAATCATTACACGAAGCATTTCTTTTTCACCGCCATTGACATGGGTGTTTACACCATATCCGTATGCCACCTTGGAACTTACAATATTTGGGTTTTGAGCATAAATGGCAGCACCGAGAGCAACGGCCATTGCGGGGTTTCGCAGATAGATTTTATCATCACTGACATAAGGAAATCTTTCCTTAAGCATTTCCTTAAGAAGAGGTATATTTGATGTTCCGCCTACAAGCAGAAAATCAACATCTGAGTTTTCGTTAAAGCCGCACTTTTTGTACACGCTTTCAGCGATATCAACAAACTCCTTGATTATGGGACGGATACGCTCTTCAAATTCAGCACGTGTAACCTCTACTTTGGTGTGTCCCATTTCTAAACCATCTATATCAACAGAACAATCACTGGCTGAAGAAAGTTTTTCCTTTGTTTTTCTCGCTGTATTGCGAAGATCACGACGGTCATGATGAGCGGTGTTTTCCAGAATATCCATCCTTATGCTTCCCGGATTCTGTCGTATCTTTTCAAGAAGGATTTCTTCCATTATTTTATCAATATCATCACCTGCTTTCTTCAGACCGGCAGGATAGTGAGGGATATAAGGTTCGGGGTTTTCAGAGTCAGGATTAGGGTTTGTTGTTAAAACTACAATATCGGTAGTTCCGCCGCCTGAATCAAGAACAAGAACCTTTCGGTTTTTATTCAGTGAGGAGCCGCTTTTATGCTTTATGTCCAAATCGTTGTAAATAGCGGCTAAAACGGGCTCGTGTACAAGGAATACTCTGACGTTAGAGCACTTTTGTATGATATCAAGCATTTCACCCTTTTCCGCTGCTGTAAAGCGTATAGGGATACCCGCAACAAGATTTTTGGGACGCATTTCGATAAAAGCATCATTGTTAATAGCGTCAGCGCCTACTTTTAATATACGGCTCACCATTTTTTCCATAAGATAACGGGGAGTATATGCATATCCACCAAGAACAATCTGCTTTTCTGAAAGCTTCATTTTACCCGAAGTCCATACATTATTCGGGTCAGACGATAAGCCATTTTTGTTTTCTACCTCATCGCAATACCATTCGTTGCCGGCAGAATCTCTCCATGCGAGGCTGGGAATACCCTTTGAAATATCATTGGGTACCTTTGGTTTGCCGTACTCACAGTAGGAAACATAGCTGTTGGTTGTGCCTACATCAATTCCGAAGGACACTTTTTCATCAGATGTAAAGTTAAATTCATTTTCGTAATCCATCACCAATTACCGCCTTCCTTTATTTCTACCACAGCTCTCATAAGAACCTTATCCTTATAGCTCCAACCTCTTATACAACAGCTGGCGATGACATCACCATTTTGGTTGAAATCAAGTTTCTCGTGAAGCTCACCGCAATACTCCGTGCCGGGTACAGGGTCAATAGGAAATGCCCCGAATTCCTTTATAAGAATTACGCTCAGATCATCAGCTTTCTGTTTTAGATGCATATCGTCTGAAAGGCACATATCTCTGTAAAGCTTACATAACTCCAGTATACCGTCATTAAAGCTATTACATACAGCATTACGAGCATTTGCAAGATCCTTTCTGGTGTTTTCCAAAGTTTCACACACCATTATATATGCTTCTCTGATTTCTCTGAACTCAGTTTCATAATTTACAGGGGCTTCAATATTATTTTTTATGACTTCTTCCCAAAGTTTCCTTTCGGCGGCATATCTTTCAGCAGCTTTCTCAAGTCTTTCCGCACGGGCGACAATAGCTTTTTCACTTTCTTTGACTTTTTCGTCAAGTTCGGTTTCCCAGAGTTTGATTGAATTCACTTCGTTTTCATGCTTTTCATCTTCATACTCTTCGAACTCATATCGTTCCTCGTTCATGCTTTCTTCACGCTTTTTAAACTTTTTTTCAAACTCAGCAATCATTTGCATAGGTTTTTTATGTTTTTTTTCTTCATAAAAAAATGGATAAACATCATTGGACATATAAAAGCACCTCCGGTATTTTAGCCAAAATGATAAAAGATTTACGTCTTTTGATTTCATATTATCACAACAAGTTCTCATTGTCAACTTTTTTCAAATCGTGTTATTTAAATGAGAATTCTCATCGCAAACCAAAGAAAAAGAAAAAAATATAGCTAAAAACAATATTTTAGCTATATTTTTTCTTTTGCACATGAGAATTACCAAAGACTCTGTTTTTAGCCAAAAGAACAAATTTTATTTTTTTGCGTCAAAAACGAATTTCTATACCAAGAATTTTTCACCAAAGGAAATACCAATAAAAAGCCACATCAGAAACGATTTTCTCTTCAGTGACACCGACCTGATTTTGTGATAAATTGTAGTCAAAGGAGGCGATACATCAATGACACAGAAAGCGCAAAACATCTTAGACCTTTACCCCGAGGATTATGCCTCGGATAGGCTTAGAAAAATTTACAAGCAGTATCTTATGTCGAAAGAAGGTGAAAGAATAAAGAGTGAGCTCATTTATTTTCTCGACCCTTTCTTAAGGAACAAAGATAAGCTCAGCGACATTGTAAAGGCTCAGCTCCTTTACACCATCATCACAAAAAATATAACCTATAATAAAAGCGAAAAGAGTGATATCTACAACGATATGAGATACTCCTTCTTAGGCTGCCTGGCTTACAAAAAGGCGGTATGTATGGGCATAGCAGAGTTTTATACTCTCCTTGGCAGTGCACTCGGACTCAAGGTAATAACAGTGATAGGCTACGGAGGTGGTGAAGCTCACGCATGGAACATAATATGGCTCAATAATAACGGCAAGCTCACCCCCTACCATCTTGATGCAACATGGGATCTCGGTAATTTGGGTGTTTTAGGTAACAGATTCTGTTACTTCCTCAAAAGTGACGAATACATGAGAAAGAACTCTCACGAGTGGAAAAGCGACCGATATCCCCCTTGCCCCGAAAACAGAACAACCTTCCCTCAAATACCCTATAAGGTTGTCGACAGTGCTTGCACATACTTTAACCAGACGCAGAAAAGATTACAAGACCTCAAATTTAGAAAGGCAGGTTAAACACTATGGCACATTTCAAAAAAGGCGCAAAAATCACCCTCAGCAATAAAACCGCGGTAGTAATCGATGAATTTATTGCCAGCGGAGAGCAAGCTGACGTATACAGAGCTCACATCGTCGGCACAAACAAGCCCGTAGCCCTCAAGCACTTCTATCACGATGGCTACGCAAATAATAAGGACGGCTTTTATAAAAAGGTCAAAGAGCTCACTGATAAACCTTCACCGCACCCCGAGCTCTGCTGGCCTATAGCAATAACTGAACAGGCACCGGACAAATCCTTCGCTTACATAATGCCTTTCGCCGATGGATACAAATCCCTTGCAGGCATCATAAAAAACACCGAGAAACAACCAACGGAACACAAGGTTGCACTCCTCATAAAGATCGCATTGATCCTTGACGCACTTCATTCAAACGGACTTGTTTTTGGCGATACAAGTCACCGCAATATTCTCTACAAAGTCGAAAACGGAAACATTTCAGTAAAATTCATAGACTGCGAGAATGTCAGCGCAAAGGGAGAATTCTACGGTCTGCGCGGTAGTGAACGCTATCAGGCTCCCGAGCTTCTTGTGAAAAACTTCACCAACGAGCTCTATCCGAACACAAAGCAGACCGACTGCTTCGCCTTTCAGGTGCTCGCATTCCGAATTCTGTTACGAAGACACCCACTTGACGGCAAACGTACAAGAAGCATCCGCGCGGATGACCTCAAAGCATACAAGGAGTTCTTCGGCATCAGACCTCGTTTTATCTTCGATGGCACAGAAAACTCTCCCGACGACAATCCGCTCGTTACAAAAAGATGGCTCGCTCTCCCCGAGCCTCTCAAAGACTATTTCAAGTCAGCATTTTCTCAGAAAAGCCTCGTTTATCAGCCTGAAACACGCCCCGATATCAAGTCATTCTTAAGAGCAGCCCTTGCTTCTTATTACACAAAATAAAAAATTAGATATAAAGGAGATATCACCATGAACAATATCAATAATTACACAGAACTTCTCAACGCATCCCCCTTCGACGACATCACTCCTCCTATCCCGGCCGCAAACGAAGACGACTGCGAACTTATCCTCCAGCATAGCGTCCACATTTTTGACATTTCAGGTTCAATGAAAGATAAGATTGAAAAGGTATACAACAACTTTAAAGCAACCCTTTCAACCCTCTCCGGAATCGACGAAGAAAGCGTAGACATCAAGAACGTTGTCAAGGTCGTCTTCTTCAATAATGAAACCAAAGCTTTTAACGATGTATACCAGGAGCCCAATAAGCTCGACTATGTCATTACCGCCGAAGATTTCAGATGTAGCGGCAGCACAAACGCGAGCTCAGTTATTGAATTCATTGACAAGGAACTCAGTCGTTCTAATCCGGCCATTCGCAATCTCAAAAAGAATACTCCGGGCATCAACATTTTCATTACAACTGACGCCCAGTGTAACGACCCTGTAACCCTCAGAGAAGAGGCATTCAAGAGGCTCTCATCGAACTGGTTCTATAAGAACAATTATGCGCGTATCATCGTCATCTATATTGGCGACGATGACAATCACAGAGAAACCGCAATTGCCCTTGCAGGCGGCAAAGAAGAAAACGTAATCTCGCTCACCGATGACCTTATGACCAAACTTTCAAACTTCATCGTCGCTAACACCGTGATTATGCCTGACGGAACTCACCCCACTGAAAGCGAAGAAGGAACAAGCTCTCTTTCAGACTCAGCAAATGAAATTGTTAGCCGTGAGCAGCAGGGGCAGTTCAGTGCAGATCTTCTTTCCAATGACGATATCAACATTATGCTCTCAAAGCTTATGGGCGGTGTAATGTAATGAAGACAATACACCTTCAGAAAAAGGGTCTCCATCGCTTTTGCGAGGACCGTTGTCTTATTGCCCGTGAGGATGACAAGCTCATCCTCCTTATAGCAGACGGCCATGGCGGTGAAGCCTACGTAAGAGCAAGGTACGGTGCCCGCTTCGCCTGCAATGCCGCGAAGAAGGTTCTTTCAGACAATACCCTCGAAGGCACTCCCGAGGAAAAATTCGAAAGAATCAAGGATATCTATGACGGCACGGTATCAAGACACCTTGCCCGTAATCCGCTCACTGAATCCGAGCTTAAAAAGGCAAAGGATACCAAACCCTCCTTCATCTACGGCACAACACTCATCGCCGCTGTCCTTACCCCCGAATACATCGACATTTATAAGATAGGCGACGGCGAAGTGTATGTCATCAACGAAAGCGGAGAGTTGCTTGAGGTCCTCAAGACTGACGATACCTGCATCGGCACACAGACAAGCTCTCTGGCTCAGAGTAAGGAAAGAGTTATGGCTTCCTTCAGAACTGCCCGTTATATCAACGCGGCCGCCTGTATTATGTTCACAGACGGCTGCGAGGGAGGGGAAATAAGCTCTATCAGTGCCCTTGTCGACGACAACGAAAGTACCGTCACCGAGAGCCTTCTCACAATGTTTGATAACACCGACCACGGTGACGACCAGACCATTATTGTGGCTTATGACGTGAGCAAAACAGCAGAGGCAGCCTTCCGGAACGGCATTATAGATACTGTCGCCTCCCTCAAGAAAAAAAGACATGCCAAAGCTACAAAAAAGCAGAACCTTGAAGAATATCTACGACTTTGTGAATTCCTCAGAAAAGCTCTTGAAATAGCTTCAAAGCTCCAACAGGAGAACAATCCCAAATTTCAGGATTTCATGAGTGAAATTCTGAAAGAGCACAAAAGAATGGAATATCTCAGAAGTATATTAAACAATTCAACATAAAACACATTAAAGGAGGACTCAATTATGGCACTTAGCTATTCAGAAGTACTTTTAAACTCAACCGGTATGGTATCAGCTCAACACTTCCCGCTCCCTCGCGACGGCCGCAGAGTGATGTTCTCAACAAATGACGGCATGGAGCTCTTTAAAAAATTTTTCATTCTTATTGACGGTGAATTCTACTCCTTCAAAAACGGCAGCCGCATGGATACTCCGGTAGGAGCACTCGGAAAATTCTTCTCATCCCCCCATGAAGCCTTTGTTGTAATTGTTGACACAAGAGCCTGCAATATTTCCGAAATCACTATACCCATCACTCCCGTTACAGTAATGTTCCCTCACGGTAAGCAGGCAGTTATAAGATTCAGCGGCAAGCTCAAGGCTTCCATTGCCGCAAAGGACCCCGAAGACCTTGCATCTGCCTATGTTCAGGGTGTTACCTCACCAACACATACTGCAGAAGCTGTTTTCAAAGAAGCATTCCGCGAGGCAGTTATCACTGAAATCCCTGACATCATCAACAACAACCCGACTCAGACAATCAACATGGTTGACCACCTTTCTATCAAACTCAAGCACATTATTGAATATAACGTTGAGCGCAAGCTTCCCTGGTGTACAGTCAATACCTGTGAGGTGAACCTTACAATTGAAAACATTGATACACTTATTGATGAAGCTAACGTGCCTATCGTGTTTGATATGGAGACGAAGCGTACACTTCTGACAGCAATTCTCTCCACCTACGGTAAAACACCACTGTCACCCGAAGTTGCTTCAGTTATCAGAGATTTCATTATCAACAACCCCGGTATTACCACCGCTGATTGCATCAATTTCTGTAAAGGAATTCAGGCAATCTATCCCGTGACAACCTCTGCAGACATAATCAATGCAACAGCACAGGTTGGATGCACAAGTACAAAAAAGTTAGGAGGACATTAAGATGTTCTATCTGAACATTACAGCCGTACCCCTCTCTAGAGAAACCAACCCTATCAATTCTCCTGTGGCTGAAATCGCAGCCCGCCTTGCAGGTGATGATTGCTGTGAGCTGCGTTTTGTCCGCAAATCAGGCAAAACTCATTGCTATCTGGGTCTTACGAACACACTTCAGCTGAGGCAAGCGAAAAGTCTGCTCAGCTTGAACGGATATCTCTACAAAGAAGAAAGCCCGCCCGCCTGTGCCGATACTGAAATTATTCTTAACCGTGAATGCGAAAGAAGACTCGTCGCAGGCACATCGGCTCCCGAGGAAATTCTTCTTCCACGAGGTATCGAGACCGACAAAATCCGTGCCAACGCCTTCTTTCAGTGTATGAGCAGTGTCAGCGAAGGCTCAGGTGTATCCTTTATCATCAGACGTAGCAAAGGCTTCTCACAGGCTACAATGACTCAGCTTTACCGCAAAAACGTTACAGAAAAAAGCATCTTCAATCAACTTCTCAATGCTTCAAGAACCTATGAAATGGTATGTGCCGTATTTGGAAACAAAAACGACCTCCCCTTTCTCCTCGCCGAAACTCTTTACACGTATTCAGGCTTCGCAGCAGTACAAATCAAAGCCTCTCCCGTAAATGAGGGACTTTTTGAAGTGCTTGACGCTCACATCCGTGCAACCCCCTTTTTCAAACCTCTTTGCAGAACTTACCTCAAGAGTGAGCTTGAAATCATAGGCAATCTTTCCTGCTCAGCAGGAAAACACGGCCTAAAAATCAACAAGGATACCATTTTCGGAATTCCATGTGAAGCAGAAGAAATTAAGGAACCTAAAATTAAACTCGGATTTTCTGAATCGGGCAAGCCGATCACATTACCTCTTGATAATCTTACACGTCACGTGTTCATTAGCGGTGCTCCTGGCTCAGGAAAGGGCAACGAGCTCTTCTTTATCATCAATCAGCTGCATGAAGAAAAGGTCCCTACTCTTATTATTGAAAGTGCAAAGGCCGAATTTCATCATATCCGAAAAACCATACCTGAGCTCAAAACCTGGCGGCCGAAGGAAGGCTCTTATATTTGCAACCCATTCGCATTGCATGGCGATATAACTCTGGGCGAGATGCGCGAGGCACTTATGCAGACAATGCGGGTATCTTTTAAGATGGACGGTCCTCTTGAAGAATTATTTTCAGAATCTATGAACAACTGCTTTGTCAAAAACGGCTTTTCGGACTCCACAAAAATCAGCGAGACTAAGGTTGTACCTTTTGGTCTCCACGAATTTATCAAGGAGTATAATAATATTCTGAGTAAAACGGATTATTCAGGTAAGACCCGTGCAGACATCAAAACCGCAGGAGCTGTAAGACTGAACGCGCTTTTCAACAGAAACAGAGGCATTTATGATACAAGCAATTCAATTCCCGTCGAGGAGATTCTTGATGGTTACAATCTCTTTCAGCTCAATGCTCTTACATCAGTAGAAGGTAAGCAGATGTTCGCTTCACTGCTACTTATAACAATCAGTGCGTATCTTCGATTAAGAGGCAAGCACTCAGATGGCAAGCTGAAGCTCGCTGTTATTCTTGACGAAAGTCATAATCTTCTTCAAAGCTATACCGACAGTGAGGGACGCGAGTACTCGTTTGCCAAGGATTTCAGTAATATGATTCTCGAACTCAGATCTCAAGGCGTAGGCTTTATCGTCTGCGATCAGAGTGCAAATAATCTTCCTGATGAGCTTGTCGACAACTGTCAGACAAAAATTTTCCTGGGCGGGTTGCTCTCAAGCGGTATCAGAAATTACGCCGATGACATAGGTGGTGATGAAGCTTCACTTAAAAACCTCTATCTTCTCGGTGCAGGTGAAGGTATCTTCATTGCCGAGAAAATGCCGCAGGCTGAATATTTCCACGCACCTAATGTTATCAATCTCTTCCGTCTCAGTGAAAGTGAATACGAAGCTAAAAACAGCTATCTTGAAAAGCACCCCCGACTCACCATTGAAACATTTACAGAATGTAGATTCTGCCCCGCGGCAGGAAAGTGCACTCAGGAAGATAAAATCGCCGCCCGTCAACTTTCATCGCTCCTTTGCCAGCAGTATGGCTACAAAATCAAAAAGCTTTATGAAAAGAAGAACGAAGAAGGTAATGCAGCAAAACTCTTAAAAACCCTTGACGGTGTTATGACTGAGATTTACCACTCGACCAAAAACAATGAAGCAAAACACTATTGCACAACGGTACAGTTTGCAAGAGATTTAAACCGCAGCTACTGCGATGCTTACAGTGTAAAAACCTTTATCAACAAAGGCAATGAAATCCGAAAAATCTTCGACGAAAAAGAAAGGATCAAAACCTCATGAGCGACTACGATTATGACACATCCGACTACGATGATGAAGATACAGATTACACCGATTCAGATGATTACAACGACTGTGACTCTGATTATGATAACTCAGAATATACCGACAACCTCGACGGCGTTGACAGATTTGAGTTGTGGGAGTCCGACAACATCGAATATGATTTAGACAAAGAAGACCTCGACCCCTCCGATGATTATGACGGCACAGGAGCCTGGGAAGTCAGCGACACAGAAAATGAAGTCGATGATGACACCGCAGAAAACCTTTCAGAAGTTACAACAGAAGAGGATTACGCAGACATCAAATCCGATTGCAACGACAAATCCGATATTGGCAACGGCGAGCTGACAGAAGAAATCCACAACGAATCCGCCGACAGTGTTACTGCAGATGTTGACGACATCACAGACGAAGCCGAAAAGACCGACGACGTTGCTCTCAGCGAATGCATTGAAGATACAGTCAAAGAAACTGACGACAATACGGATTGGTCCCGCACCTCTTTAAGACCCGAGGAAGAAGCACTCCTCAATGAAATGGAAGAAAATAGCGAAATTGAATTTCTTGAGGAAAATCCCGATTTAGCCGACCCCGAGCACACCGCACTGCATTTACCCTCAGAAAAAACAGGTGATTTTTCAGGCGAACGCGGCAACTCTGAATTCAGACCCTTAGATGAGGAGGCTCTCAGTAAAATGAACGAATACGGTAAGGACTTCGTAGACTACAAGAACAACTACCCTGATTTTTCTCCTTTTGCAGAGCACGACTCCAAGTGGGGCAAAATCAACGGTCAGGTTGAAATCGGTCATATGACTGACAACCGACAAAACGGAGCCTGGGAATATGGTAGAAGGCCCGACGGCACAAGTCACGATCCCGATTACGACATTGGAAACTTTGCACAAGCTGACAACGCAATCGCCGAGGAGCTTCGAAACGAATTCCCCGATATAAAAGGCGAGGATATCGAAGCCTTCAGAACAGCCAGCCAGCTTGTATGGCACGAATGTGCTGACGGCAAAACAATGCAGCTCATTCCTATAGAAATCCACGACGCCTGCAAGCACAGCGGCGGCGTTTCAGAAATGAAATACCGCATGGCATGGGGCGATGTCACAAAACAGGTATAAAACTCGGTTTCAGTTATTCAATGTGAATTTTGCTCCGAGTCGGAAACCGACGGTGAAGCTGTCGGCATTGCAAAGGCTTGAAAATTTGATGTAGGTCGCTACATGATCGGTGAAAAGCTCCTGCTCCTTATCAGCGAGGATTGATGTCAGTTGCTCCTCTTTACCAGTGAGCTCACTGAGGCACTTTTTAAGCTTTGCCGTCATGCCGGTGGTGCACTCCTGCGGCTCGATGTTTCCGTAGTAGAAATCTTCAATAAAGTCTGACATATTATCACCACCTACCGTTCAGATTTGTTGATGATTTTCAGGAGCAGTTCGTCAACATCTTCTGTAGTGATACCGTCCGAGAGAAGCATATTTCGGAACTCGTTCATTCCGTTGATTAAAAGGTTACACTCAAAATCCGTGAGCTTCAGTTTGTTTTTCTTACTGAACATAAAAATGACCTCCTTGTATTTGGTAACACCATTTTACAAGGAGGTCTGTGTTTTGTCGAATGTGTGGAATTACTTCTTCAACATTTAATGTAATCTTTTGATAAATGCAAAAACTCCGTTTGTCAATTGCTCGGTAAACGGAGTTCATTTTAAATATAGAGTTTAACTACAATGTCGTGCCAGCCTCTTATACGCTTTGTCGGGGATATGGAATAGGCATATTCCTGTGCATCCGCGATTGTGAGAGTAAATTCAGCAAACTTAAAGAAGTTCTCCGTTAGTCCTTGATAGCTGCCTGTGGGGCAGTTAGCACAATGGGAATTCCTGTTTTCGTTATTTATGGACATACATTCTTGACATATCGGTCTCGTTGTCACATTGCACCATACAGAAAAACTCCCAACCGTATCTTTCATAAAAGCCTGTGTGGTCTGTAACTAAATATACAGGGGAAATACCTGCTGATTTCAAGTCTTCAACGGCCATATTAAGTAAATGCCCCGCAATTCCTTGTCTTCGGTGTTTTTCTTCTGTAAAAACAGCGCAAATGTTTGGAGAAAGGTCCGTTCGCTCATGAAAATCGTTTTCAATAACACCCAGACCACCGATAATGTTACCTTCGTGCAAACAAAGATACCATCCGTATTCGGTTTCATTTTGCAAATATGAGGTCATACATTCAAGATACGCTTCGGTGGGTGCCGACCATTTACTGCTGAACCACTCCGCTGCCCGAAGCATCAGTTCAGACTTTTCCCGAAGTGTAATATATTGATATTCTGCTGCCAATATTCTCACCACGCTCTATTTTTATTTTTTCTTTAAAACAATAGCAATAAAGTTCAAATATTTACACGCTCCTGCTTCAATCGCCTTTCTGTCA
>JAZROM010000054.1:0-11401 GCA_045648745.1 Acutalibacteraceae bacterium
AAATAAAACCACGGTTACCTTCCGTGAAATTATTGATACAGACAAATTCAGAAATGCAGGAAGCAAGCTTACTGTTGCTCTCGGTAAAGATATATCAGGTACACCCATTTATTCAAATCTTGCAAAGATGCCCCATCTTCTTGTTGCGGGTACCACGGGCTCAGGTAAATCAGTGTGTCTTAACTCAATGATTGTCAGCCTTTTGTACAACGCTTCTCCTGATGAGGTCAAAATATTGCTTATAGACCCCAAGCAGGTTGAATTCGGAGTATATAATGGTCTTCCTCACTTGCTTGTTCCCGTTGTTTCAGATCCGAGAAAAGCTGCAGGCGCACTTGGTTGGGCAGTTACTGAAATGCTTCAGCGTTATAAAATGTTCTCTGAAAAAAGTGTAAGAGACATTAAAGGATATAACAAACTGTCTGAAAATGATAATACGGTTACTCCTTTACCACACATTGTTATATTTATTGATGAGTTATCTGACCTTATGATGGCTGCTCCGAATGAAGTTGAAGATTCAATCTGCCGTCTTGCTCAGATGGCGCGTGCTGCAGGTATGCATCTTGTTATTGCAACTCAGCGTCCGTCTGTTAATGTAATTACAGGCGTTATTAAAGCTAATATTCCCAGCAGAATTGCTCTTTCTGTTTCATCACAGATTGACTCAAGAACAATTATTGATACTGCCGGTGCCGAAAAGTTGCTTGGTAACGGTGACATGTTATTCAATCCTGTCGGTACTGCAAAGCCGATTCGTGTTCAGGGTTGCTATTTGTCTGATGAAGAGGTTGAAAGAGTTGTAAACTTCATTAAAAATCAGACTGATGAAAAGAAATATGATGAAGACGTTATGCAGGAGATTGAACGTCAGGCAGCGATGGAACCCAATAAGAAAAGTTCTGCTGCCGGTGCATCTTCAGACAGTGACGATTCTACAGGTGATGAAATGTTGCCAAAGGCAATTGAAGTTGTTGTTGAAGCTCAGATGGCGTCTACAACATTACTTCAGCGCAAGCTGAAACTTGGATATGCTCGTGCAGCCAGAATTGTTGATGAACTTGAGCAGCGCGGAATTGTCGGACCGTTTGAGGGAGCAAAGCCGCGTAAGGTTCTTATTACAAAACAGCAATGGATGGAAATGAACGCACTGGCTAATTCATCTGCTCCAATTGAGAATCCGATTGAGACTGAAGATTATGATGAAGACGATTATTCTTAAGAGGTAGTTTTATGTTTTTACCCGTAACAGCACAAGAAGTTAATAATAGGGGTTGGGATAGCGTCGACTTTGTTTATGTAACAGGCGATGCTTATGTTGATCATCCCAGTTTTGGTGCTGCTATTATTACGCGTGTTCTTGAGGCTGAAGGATATAGAGTTGCAGTGCTTGCTCAACCTGACTGGAACAGTCTTGATGATTTTAAACGCTTCGGAAAACCTAATTTTGGTTTCCTTGTGTCATCCGGTAATATTGATTCAATGGTTGCGCATTACACTGCAGCAAAAAAACATCGAAGCTCAGATGCATATTCCCCGGGAAAAGTTATGGGTCTCAGACCTGACAGAGCTGTCATTGTTTATTGTAATAAGATTCGCGAGGTATATGGTGATATTCCGATAATTATCGGCGGTCTTGAGGCGTCTCTAAGAAGATTTGCTCACTATGATTATTGGGATGATAAGATCAGAAGAAGTATTTTATTTGACTCTCAGGCTGATTTGATTTCATACGGAATGGGCGAGAATCAGACGATTGAAATTTGTCGTAGGCTATCAAATGGTGAACATATTTCAACCATTACAGATGTAAGAGGTACTTGCTACTCCTGTGATGTAACTGAAACACCTTTTTCCGGAAAAGAGTGTCCTTCTTTTGAAAATGTTGTCAAGAGTAAGAAAGAGTATGCAGTTTCTTGTCGAATTCAACAGGATGAGCAGGATCATGTCAGGGGCAAACTAATTAAACAGCGTCACGGCAAACAGATGCTTGTTCAGAATCCTCCGATGCCTCCGCTTACTCAGGATGAGATGGATTGGGTTTACTCTCTTCCTTACGAGAGAACTTATCATCCTGTGTATGAGTCACAGGGCGGTGTGCCTGCTATTGAGGAAGTTGAGTTTTCAATTACTCATAACAGAGGTTGTTTCGGTGCTTGTAATTTTTGCTCAATCGCATTTCATCAGGGACGCTCGATTACAACGAGAAGCAAAGAATCAATTATAAATGAGGCTAAGTTGCTGACACAAAAACCGAATTTTAAAGGTTATATACATGATGTAGGCGGTCCGACTGCGAATTTCAGACGTTCGTCTTGTCTGAAACAATTGGAACACGGCCTTTGTAAAGGTAAAAAGTGTCTTGCACCAACACCTTGTAAAGCTCTCACTGCAGACCATAATGAATATCTAGATATTCTGCGTACACTAAGAGAGTTACCAAAGGTAAAAAAAGTGTTCATACGCTCAGGAATCAGATATGACTATATGTTAAAAGACAAGGATGATACTTTTTTCAGGGAACTTGTTAAATATCATGTCAGCGGTCAGCTTAAGGTTGCACCTGAGCATTGTTCTTCAGTTGTCCTTGATAAAATGGGAAAACCGCATATAGATGCTTATATTGAATTTTCAAAGAAGTATTTCGAGTTGAGTGATCAAGCGGGAAAAGAACAGTATCTCGTTCCGTATCTTATGTCTTCACATCCCGGTTCAACATTAAAAGAGGCTGTTGAATTGGCTGTTTTTCTTAAAAAGAGAAATATAAGACCCGAACAGGTTCAGGATTTTTATCCGACACCCGGTACTATATCTACTTGTATGTTTTATACAGGCATTGATCCATATTCGATGCAAGAGATCTATGTAGCTAAAACTCCTCATGATAAAGCTTTACAAAGAGCTTTACTGCAGTATTACGATCCGCGTAATCGTGATCTTGTCGACGAAGCGCTCCGAAAAGCAGGAAGACATGATCTTATAGGTTACGCTGATAAGTGTCTGATAAAACCGAAGAGAGAGAATACTATGCATACAAGGAGGTCGGGAGGATTCAATGGCAAAAAGAAAAAATAATCTCATTCCAACGGCTGTTGTTGCTGTTATTCTTGTTGTTTCTGCATTCATTACGAATTATGTTTTAGGTGAAGATGCCTTTGGCTTAACAGGTTTACGTGATTCTCCTGTTACTGACGGAAAAATGCTTGTGGACTTTATTGATGTCGGTCAGGGTGATTGTACACTTATAACAACATCTGAAGCTGTAATTCTTATCGACGGAGGAGAATCAGGCGAGGCGCAGACAGTTGTTAATTATCTGAAAAATAAAAACATAACTAAGATAGACTGCTGTATTGCCACACATCCCCATTCTGACCATATAGGTTCACTATATAAGGTTTTTGAAGAGTTTGATGTTGTTGATGTTATAATGCCTGAAATTCCCGATAAGATCATTCCGACAACAGCAACTTATGAACGTTTTTTAACGAGTCTTTCTGATAATGCCGAAAATATTTTTCCGGCCGAAAGAGGGGATACTTATTCATATGGTGGAATGACGGTTGAAATATTTGCACCTGTGAAAGATTATGATGATCTTAATAACATGTCAGTTGTTTCAAAGGTTACTTACGGAAAGACATCAGTAATGCTTACTGGTGATGCAGAGACTCCGTCTGAGGATGATATGCTTGAATTTAAGGGTGCTGACTATTCTGCCGATATACTTAAAATCGGTCATCACGGGAGCAAAACTTCAACATCTGAGGCTTGGTTAAAGGCTGTTGAACCTCAGACTGCAGTTATTTCCTGTGGTATTGATAATGACTACGGTCATCCTCATAAACAGCTTATAAAAAGATTGGATAAATATGAAACTGAGTATTTTCGTACAGATTTAATGGGTACCATTTGTTTTGAGTCGGATGGTGAACAGTTTGTTTATATTGAAAACGAAAATTAATTTTAATTATAAATATATTAGGAGCAGATAAATTATGAAATGGACAGGACTTAATGAATTAAGAGAAAAATTTCTTTCTTTCTATGAAACTAAAGAACACTTAAGATTACCCAGCTTTTCACTCATTCCGCAGGGAGATAAGAGTCTTCTTCTTATCAATGCAGGTATGTCACCGATGAAGAAGTATTTCACAGGTGAGATTACACCGCCGTGTGAGAGAGTTACAACGTGTCAGAAGTGTATTCGTACACCTGATATTGAAAACGTTGGTAAAACTGCTAGACACGGAACATACTTTGAAATGCTCGGAAACTTCTCTTTCGGTAATTATTTTAAAAGAGAAGCCATTTCATGGGCTTGGGAGTTTTGTACTAAAGTAATCGAGATGGACCCGGAAAGACTTTACATCAGTGTTTATCTTGATGATGATGAGGCATATGATATCTGGACAAAGGAAATCGGTATAGACGAATTTCATATGGTTCGTTTTGGTAAGGCCGATAACTTCTGGGAGCATGGTGCAGGTCCTTGCGGTCCTTGCTCTGAGATTTATTATGACCGTGGTGAAAAGTACGGTTGCGGCTCACCTGATTGTAAGGTAGGATGTGACTGTGACCGTTATATTGAGTTCTGGAATCTTGTTTTCACACAGTTTGAAAATGACGGCAACAACAACTATACAGCACTTGCTAAGCCAAATATCGATACAGGTATGGGTCTTGAAAGACTTGCTTGCATTGCTCAGGATGTAGATAATCTGTTTGAAGTAGATACTGTACAAAACATCATGAAGCACATTATAAAGATTGCAGATGTTGAATATCACGCAGATGAAAAGTCTGATGTTTCACTTCGTGTTATTACTGACCATATCCGTTCAACAACATTTATGATCGGTGACGGTGTTATGCCTTCAAACAGCGGCAGAGGTTATGTTCTTCGTCGTCTTTTAAGACGTGCTGCAAGACACGGACGTCTTCTCGGCATTAACAGACCTTTCCTTGCTGAGGTTTGCGAAACTGTTATTAAAGAAAATGAGAATGCATATCCGAATCTCGTTGAAAAGAAAGATTTCATTATCAATGTTTTAAGTACCGAAGAGGAGAGCTTCAACAGAACAATTGATGCAGGTCTTGAAGTTCTTAATGAAATGATTGAAAAAGCAGAAGGCAAAGAGCTTGATGCTGCTGATGCATTCAAGCTTCAGGATACCTTTGGTTTCCCGATTGACCTTACAAGAGAAATACTTGAAGAAAAAGGTATGACTGTTAATGAAGAACGCTTCAAGGAGCTTCTTCTTGAGCAGAGAAAACGTTCAAGAGACGCACATAAAGGTGCAGGTGCTGAAGGCTGGAATGATACCGGTGTTGTTTCAAAGGGCATTGAAGCTACTGTATTTGAGGGATACAACTCAACTGAAGCTGACGGTAAAGTTATTGCAATCATCGTTGTCGGTGAGCGCGTTGAATCACTTGAAAGTGACGTTTTTGCAGCTGTTGTAACTGATAAGACTGCGTTTTATGCAGAGAGCGGTGGCCAGGTTGGTGATACCGGTTATCTTGTAAATGATTTGTTTAAGTTTGAAGTTGAGAATACAACAAAGACTAATGACGGCGTTTTCCTTCATTACGGTAAGATAGTAGAAGGAGATGGGCTTAAGCTTTCTGATTGTGTAAAGACTTGTGTTGATGCAAGGCGCAGAAGAGCTATTGCTAGAAATCATACTGCTGCACATATTTTACAGGCAGCTTTAAGGGAAACTCTTGGCTCACATGTTGAACAGGCCGGTCAGCTTGTTAATGAGAACACAGTTCGTTTTGACTTCTCACATTTCTCTGCATTGACAAGTGATGAGGTTGCTGTGGTTGAAAAGAAAGTTAATGAAATTATTCTTTCTGCTGCACCCGTTACTATGACTGAAATGCCCATCGAAGAAGCTAAAAAATCAGGTGCTATGGCTCTGTTCGGAGAAAAATATGGTGATGTTGTCCGTGTTGTAAAAGCTGGAGCGTATTCAACAGAGCTTTGCGGCGGTACCCATGTTTCTAATACCGGTAATCTTGGTCTCTTTAAGATAGTTTCTGAATCTTCAGTTGCTGCTGGTGTCAGAAGAATTGAAGGTGTAACAGGTGAGGGTGTATTGAAATATATCGATTCACTTAACAATTCTATAATCGGTGCTGCAAAAGCATTGAAGGTAGCTAATCCTGCCGATCTGGAAAAGAAAGCTCTTGCGGTTGCTAATGAACTCAAAGAAAAGGATAGAGAAATTGATTCTCTTACATCTGAGCTTACAAACCTGCGTTCAGGTAGTCTTTTTGACAATGTTACTGATGTTAACGGATTGAAAGTAATTTCTGCAGTTGCAGGTGAAGTAACTGTTGATGAGCTTCGTCAGCTTTCTGATAAAGCTAAAGCAATGGGTGATGATATTGTTTGTGTACTTGCTGCAGTTAATAAAGAAAAAGGCTCACTCAATTTTGCTGCTTCTTGCGGCAAGGATGCCGTTTCTAAGGGTGTTAAAGCCGGTGATGTAGTTCGCGCAGTTGCTCAGAAAGCCGGCGGCAACGGTGGCGGTAAGCCTGATTTTGCTATGGCAGGCGCTAAGGATGTTGATAAAGTTAACGATGCAATTGCTGCTGTGATTGAAATTGTTGCTTCACTTATTAAATAAGGAGAATATTTTATGGATTGTTTGTTTTGTAAAATAGTTAACGGAGATATCCCTTGTTCAAAGGTTTATGAAGATGAAACTGTTCTTGCTTTTCGCGATATTGAACCGCAGGCGCCGACTCATATTCTTATAATACCGAAAACTCATATCAAATCAGCAGCAGAAATCACTTCAGAAAACAGTGGGGTTATAGCTCATATTTTTGAAGTTGCAGCTAGAATTGCTGAAGCCGAAGGTCTCGGTGATGGTTTCAGAATTGTTAACAACTGCGGTGATAATGCAGGTCAGACAGTTAAACATCTACATTTCCATCTTATGGGCGGACGTGCTTTTACATGGCCTGCAGGTTAATTGAAAGGATTTGTTATAATGGCTGAATCATATAAAATGACAATTGCCGGATTCGAAAGAGAGCTTCCTCTTTGTCCTATTAACGATAATCTTTCTATCGGTGCATTTATTATATTTGGCGACGTTGAACTCACTGTTGCCGCTGCAACAGAAATTATAAAAAAGTGCCCTGAGTTTGATTATATCATCACTCCTGAGGCAAAAAGTATTCCTCTTGCATATGAAATGTCCAGACAGTCGGGCAAGCCTTACTATGTTGTAAGAAAAAAAGAAAAGCTTTATATGCAGAACCCTGTTTCTGTTACCGTTAAGTCAATTACAACCGATGCTCAACAGACACTTATTCTTGACGGCGCTGAGGGCGAAAAAATCAGAAATAGGCGAGTTGTGATTCTCGACGATGTTATTTCTACCGGTGAATCCTTGCGTGCTGTTGAAAGCTTGGTTGCAAAATTTGATGCGCGGGTTGTTGCAAAGGCTGCTGTACTTGCTGAAGGTGATGCAGCTGAACGAGATGACATTATTTTTCTTGAAAAACTACCTCTTTTTGAAAGATGAATCTTAAAAACAGACCTTTTGCAGTAATGGGTTTTACGACACTTGCTGTGTTGTTGACATGTGTCTTTATACTTGAAAAGTTCTATGTTGTTTCCATTGCTGCCGGAATATTGATTTTTGTTTTCTCGGTATTCTTTAAATCTATCCGGGAACGAATATTTCCTTTTTATATTGCAGGTACATTGATATTTTCAGGAATAATGTTCTATGCGTTCAATGAGTATGATCTCAAATATGCTAAGAATTTTGCAGATAAGACCGCTGTAGTTGAGGGTGTGCTTATCGACAAACCCGATTATTCGGGGACAAGGTATTACTATGTTCTGGATTTAAAGGAAATTGCTTCACGGAATGTGAATGCCAAAATGCGCGTTTCTCTTCCGAATATGATTGATGCAGAACCGTATGATACTGTAAAACTCGAAGTCAAGGTTTATGAAATAGCTTCGGAAAGTCGTGATGTGCAACTGTACTATCAGTCTAAAGGAATTTTTCTTGGCGGCTATGCTTATAATTCTGATAGTTTTGAGTGTGAAATTTCTAAAAGAAATGATAATAACCTGAAATACTATTTGTATCTTTTAAGAGAAGAGATCAACTATAGAATACTTGATAAATTGCCTAATGAGAATGGTGCAACTATTATCGCTATGTTGCTCGGTGATAAATCTGCTTTACCTGATGAGTTAAACGAGAAATTCAGAGAAGTTGGTTTAGCTCCGATATTTGCCGTTTCGGGTTTGCATCTGTCCGTCTGGATCATGGGACTTTATGGATTTTTAGATCAACTTGGTATGAAAAAGAAGTTGAATTCGCTTATCGGGATTCTTTTTACTCTTTTATTTATGTTACTTACAGGGTTGACTCCTTCTGTTTGCAGATCAGGCTTGATGATGCTGTTGCTTTTAGTTGGAAATTTATTTTATCGTAAAACCGATTCGCTTAATTCTCTCGGATTTGCAGCATTTATATTGTGCGCTGTTAATCCGTTTATCGTTGCAGATACGGGATTTTTACTTTCGTTTTCAGCAACATTAGGTATCGTTACATTGATGCCTGTTGTAAATAAATACGTATTTTCAAAGTTTTCGGGAAATTTATTTGCTGATTCATTTAAGAATATATTCAAACTTATTTTTGTATCAGTTTGCGCTACTGTTGGTGCTTTTCCTGTTACGGTATTATTTATCGGTTACATATCGATTTTCAGTGTTTTATCCAATCTTATGGTAACTTATGTCGCAACAATATGTATGTTTTTAGGTGGTTTTACTGCAATAACATACGATATTACTCCGATTTCTGATTTCACTGCAATGATTTCCGGATTGTTGACTAAGTATTTGTTATGGGTTGTGAATTTAATTTGTGAAATACCTGTTACGATGATTAGTACTGAGAATTTGTTCTGGAAAATCGGAGTTTTGTTTGCGATTGCTGTTGTAATTTATTCGATATGTTGTTTTAAAAATAAGGCTGTGTTTAAATCTTTGTGTATCGGACTGACTATGGTTGTAGTTCTTTGCACGGTTTCGTCTTGTTTTTATTATGATAATCTTACCCAGATAAGAATTCTTGATGTCGGTAACGGTGTTTCTGCAGTTATATCAAGGAATGGTGAGAAAATTCTTCTTGCGGGCAAATCAGATGGTTATTACAAAACTTCTGAAATTACTGATTCACTGAATTATGTAAACAGAAAACCAACAAATATTTTATTATTAGGTGACCGGGATGCCGCTGAGGATTCGGCTAATCTTTCTTTGCTGGCGAACATTGAATCAGGTAAAATTGTTTTACCGAATTCAGGTCATTCTATTGAAAAGTTAATTGATAAAAACAAGATAATCGAAACTACAAATGCTAAGATTAATGTATGGGAAAACGGAACTGTTGAATATTATTCTTGTGATGATTATTCACTTGCACTTTGTACCTTTGACAAATCTGTGTTCTTGTTTTTATTTCATTCAAAGAAATATGCTCAGATTGATGAGAGATTTCTTTCTGCAGATTATCTTATTTGCAGTGGATATATTCCTAATTGTATTTCACCTAAGAACTATAAAAGTGTAATTCTCTGTGGTGATGAAAAAATCGAAAGGCCAATTAGTGAATATGTTTTATCAAGCGGAGGCAATCCGCTAACATCTTATAAATATGAAGATGTCTGTATTAATATCAGAGATAGCGGAGAAAAAATATATTTACTGGAGGATTGAAGATGGCGTTATTGAATGAAAACGAGTTGAAGACTGCTATAAAGTCGTCGCAGTTTTCTAATTTATATTTTCTTTTTGGTGAAGAAAAGTACCTTGTACGCCATTACACCTCTTTGCTCCAGAAAAAAATTGTTGATCCTGCTTTTGCTGATTTCAATTTACATAGTTACGATGGGAAAACAGCTGATATTGATGAAATTTCTGCCGCAGCAGAGGCGTTACCTATGATGAGCGAGTACTCATGTATAGTGATTAAGGATATGCCTGTTGACAGCCTTAATAATGATGATGCTGAGAGATTTATATCTTTTATTTCTGATATACCTGATACCACTGTTGTCATTCTTACACTGCCGACTCTTAGTGTAAATATGAAAAATCCAAAAGCAAAGAAAGTTTATTCTGCTCTGGATAAATTCGGCTGTGTTGTCGAATTCGGCAGATTTGGTATGCAGCAGCTTGCAAAACTTATTGAAAAAGGTGCAAAAGAAAGAAATTGCATCTTTGCGCATTCTGAAAGTTCATATCTTGTTTCGCTCGTCGGTGATGATTTGTCGGTTATCAATAATGAACTTCAGAAAATCTGTTCATATAAAAAAGAAGGACAGATAACAAAAGCTGATATTGACGCTGTTGTAGTGAAAAGCGTTCAGGCTCGCGCGTTTGACCTTGCCAAGGCGCTTGTTGTAAACAATTGTGATACAGCAATGGATATTCTTGATACATTGTTTGCTATGAAGGAAGAACCAATAAACATTCTTGGCGCAATTATAACTCCGTATGTTGATATGTACCGAGCGAAGGTTTACTCTTCGGGAGGATTAAGAGCTGAAGACGGAGCAAAAGATTTTAATTACAGAAACAAAGAATTTCGCCTTACTAATGGCGGAAGAAGTGCTTCTAAGTATTCTGTAAAACAGTTGCGTGCTTTTCTTGAAGTTCTTTTCGATGCGGATACACTTCTCAAATCAACATCAACGGATGGAAGAATTGTTCTTGAACAAACAATTACAAAACTTCTCTTAATTTCAAACGGTGAAAAAATATGATTAAAATTGACAGAATCATTGTTGTTGAGGGCAAATACGACAAAATTAAATTATCCTCAATTGTTGACGGGATTATAATTGAGACTGATGGTTTTGCGATTTTTAAAGATAAAGATAAACAAAAAATGCTTCGCAATCTTGCAGCTCAAAAGGGTATTGTCATATTGACTGACAGTGATTCTGCCGGATTTGTGATTCGTAATTTTCTTACATCTATTATTCCTAAAGAATACATAGTAAACGCATATATACCAGATGTTTTAGGTAAAGAAAAACGTAAAGAAACTCATTCAAAAGAAGGTAAATTGGGAGTTGAGGGCGTCAAAACTGAAGTTATAGTTGATGCGCTCATTAGAGCAGGTATCAGCTGTGAAGAATCTTCGGAAAGAAAAGCATGTTTTATATCAAACGCTGATTTGTTTGAAGATGGTCTTAGCGGGACACCTCAAAGTAAACTAAGACGCATGCAACTGCTTAAATATCTTGAGTTACCTGAAAGAATGTCGACTAAAGCAATGCTTGATATTATAAATTCGTTTATGACATACGATGAATATAAAAAAGCAGTTGAAGACAGTAAGGA
>JAZROM010000055.1:0-6922 GCA_045648745.1 Acutalibacteraceae bacterium
TCAGTACAAGTGCGAAGACGGTCACATTGCACACATCGATGATCAGCTTGACTTTATAAACATCTATCCGCTTCTTGTTTATACAGATAACGAAGCTCAGAAAGAAATTTACAAAATGGGTCTTACACACCACTGGGCATATGAGAGGGTTGAGCGTTCACCGTTCTTCAATATCGTTTACGGCGCACTTACAAACAACTACTGTGATATTGAGGAGGCAGCAAAGTCACTTTCAGAGATGAATCTTGACTTTGTAAGATGGCCTGTTTACAACAGCCACCGTAAGGATATCGTATGGGATACAGAGCAGGAGGCTTCAGGCGTTCCTGCACAGCTTAAGTATCCTGTAGAGTATTGGTCAAGACTGCTTGTGAATTATGACGGCAACCAGTTCATCTGCGACTCAGGTGCAGAGGAGTTTGTTTCAATCAACTCTAAGGGTACAAATAAAACAAGTACACTTCCCAGCACATCAGATGCAAACGCATTGAGAGCATCAATGCCGTATGTCTTCCTTCTCCCGTATTGGATGGGCAGATACTACGGACTTCTCGGTGATTGATAAAATTTCAAAACGCACTCATCAGTTGATGGGTGCGTTTTATTATTGAACACTGCTTTATTATGTTGTATAATAAACCCATAAATATCTCGGAGGGTAATTTATGACTGCAATTTTTCTTACACTCAAAAACGTTTTTCACGGTATCGTTGCCGTGTTTATGCTCATTCCAATTCTTATGACAATGGGTGAGGCAGGGGATCCGAATGTACCAGTTGAAACTTATCCCGAGTCGGATAATCCCTACATTGTCGAATATCTCAATCCCGACATTTCTGCCCACCGTTCAGGTGCGGGTATTGCACCGCAAAACACTCTTATGGCGTTCGAAAACATAATCAAGGAAGCGGATGTCCTCGGTGTTGATACTCTTGAGTTTGATGTGCAGATCACAAAGGACGGGGAGCTTGTGCTTCTTCACGACCTTACCTATGACGGCACGACAAATGCTGAGGAAGCTTTTGGCAGAAAGAATGTTTTTGTTTCGTCGATTACTCTTGAAGAGGCTCAGGTGCTCAATCTCGGTGAAAACTTCAAGGGTAACGGAGATTATCCGTATCGCGGACTTCGCGGTGACGACATTCCGTACAATCTGCGTGTTGTTACCTGCGACGAGATTATCGATTACATCGAAGCTAACTGTGGCGATAAGCAGTATAAGTATGTAATAGAAATCAAGAGTATCGGTATAAACGGAAAAAAGGCTGTTGATAAGCTTTATTCGGTTATCACCGAGCGCGGACTTGAGGACAGAACAATCTGGTCGACCTTTGCACCCGATGTTTCTGCTTATATGGTAAAGAATTATCCCGATTTTGCTCGTACGGCAGATGCAATAGAAGCGGTACAATTCTATTTCTATTACAGAATGGGATGGGATTTGCAGGATGTAAGTCCTTCTTACATAGCGTTACAGATTCCCTACGGCAAAAACGCTTTCGATAATCTTATCAATCTAGGTAACCGTGAAATGGTAAACTATGCACATAAAAACAATATCGCATTACAGTATTGGACAATAAATAATGCTGAAGACGTCCGTCATCTCACACTTGCGGGTGCCGACTGTATCATGACTGACTATCCGCAGATGGCTTATGAAACTGTACAGGGAATAAGGTGATTGTGTGATTAATTTTGTTCAGGTAATAATTTCTGTTTTTACTACTATTTTTATGCTTCCGTCGATGATAGGTCTTGCGCTTTTCGGCACGGCCAATATAAATACCAACACATACGGAGAAGTTCGCCCCGATACATGGGTTGCTGTTGACGGACTCGGCAGAACTCTGCCGACTTACGAAGAGGTCGGTCAGAGGGATGACGAGAAATTCGTCGGACTGTTTTACTGGACGTGGCATTATAATTTTGCTCAGGGTTTCGAAGCAGAGAATGCGACGGAAATTCTTGCAGAATATCCCGAAGCGTTGCACGACTTCAATCACCCTGCGTGGAAGAACACACCTGACGGCAAGCCCTACTATTGGAATGAACCGCTTTTCGGTTACTATCAGGGTCTTGATGAATATGTCGTACGAAAACATGCAGAGCTGATTGCGGACGCAGGTGTAGATGTCATAATTTTTGACTGCACAAACAATTCCGAAACATGGGAGCCTGCTTATGAAAAGCTGTTTGAGGTTTTTGACGAGGCAATCAAAGAGGGGGTAAATGTTCCGCAGGTTGCATTCCTTCTGCCTTTTTCAAACGAAGAGCACGCAACGGTATCGCTCCGTCAGCTTTATGAAGATATCTATTCCAAGGGCAGGTATAAGCACCTGTGGTTTATGTGGGACGGTAAGCCGTTGATTATGGCACGTGAAAGTGCCCTTGACAAGTATGACCCATACGAAAAAGAAATCATTGATTTCTTCACCTTCCGTGAAAACAGTGCGACTTATTTTGATAAGGATAATTCAATCACAAAAAATACCTGGGGATGGTGCAGCGATTATCCGCAGACGAAGTTTGGTACCTCACTTTTTGGCGGAACGGAGCAAATGTGTGTTTCCGTTGCGCAGAATGCCGCTAACGGTCAGCTTGTTGCGATGAACTCGGGCGGTAATGTTCAGGGCAGAAGCTTCACTCACGGTGATTATTCGTATTCTTTTAAAAAAGGTGACGAAACTGTTACAGTTAATTCATCGACAGAAAACGCAATGCTTTACGGTCTTAACTTCCAGCAACAATGGGACTACGCCATTGAATGTGACCCTGACTTCATCTTCGTTACGGGTTGGAACGAGTGGATTGCAGGAAGATGGAAGAATTGGGAGGGTACTGACAATGCGTTTCCCGATCAGTTCAGTGATGAATACAGCCGTGATATCGAACCTGCGGCAGGTGCACTTAAGGACCATTATTACTATCAGCTGTGTGCAAACATCCGTCGCTTCAAGGGTATAAGTGAGCCGATGAAAACCGAGTGCGGACAGACAATAAATATAGATGGCTCAGATGTGCAGTGGAATTGGGTAAATAACGAATATGTCCATTATACGGGCAGTACACGCACTCGCGATGCGGCAGGCTGGATAGGGCTTCATTACGAAAACAGCACAATGCGCAATGACTTCCGTAATGTTAAGGTTACCTATGACCACAAGAACATTTACTTCCGCGTTGAAACTGTTGACGATATAACGCCGTACACAGATAAAGCCTGGATGCGGATTCTTATTGATACCGACTCTTCAGGCAAATCACCGAATTGGGAGGGCTTCGAGTACATTATCAACCGCGACTCTGCCGATAAAAACACTCTGACTGTTGAAAAATCAACAGGTGGTTGGAACTTTACCCAGACTGGAACGGCACAGTACAGAGTTGACGGTAATGTTATGTATGTTTCAGTACCGAGAACTGTACTCGGATTTGTTTCAAACAGAGATATTCACTTTAACTTCAAGTTTTCTGATAATATGCAGACAGACGGTGATATTATGGATTTTTACAAAAACGGTGATGTTGCACCCGGCGGAAGATTCATGTTTGCGTTCTGAGTGAAAAATAGTTATTTGCCACTTGACTGAAAGTCTGTTATAAAGTAAAATATATTTGAAATTACAATAAAGGAGGCGGAGTATGGCTACTGAGTTGAAAGAACCGCAGGTTGAAGAAAAAGCTCACCGTCAGCTGCCTAAGGGCAGACGTTATGTCGGGGCAATGGAAACTGCAGCGTACATAGCACAGGACTTTGCTGACAGCTTTTCGATCGGTAAATATCAGAACCGATTCATCTGGGACGTTGTAGGTATCGACTTTAACATCACGGGTATCGTTACACTCTTTACCGGTGCATGGGATATTATCAACGATACATTCATCAGTGCGATGGTTGACCGTACAAGAACACGTTGGGGTAAGTTTAGACCGTATCTTTTGTTTATGAAGATGCCGCTTACACTGTTTGGTATGCTTTATTGGTTTATGCCGGTTTTCTTCCCAAACACGTCTACAACATTCCTTCCGAAGTTGATATTCTATTTTGCATTCAGTGTTATCAATGAAACAGCACATACATTTATTTCAATTTCACAGACAGGTTTGTTATCTACCATAACGCCAAACCCTGAAGAACGTGTGCGGCTTATTGCGAGTGCAAAGCTGTTTTCGCGATTCCTGGGTGAGCAGATTCCCGAATGGATTATGGGCCTCTTCATTGACCTTATTAACACGAACACGGTCAAGTGGAAAATGCAGAATCTTTTCATAGGAATGGGTGCTGCAACAAGCATACTTTCTGCTTTAATGACAGTATGGTTCTATATGGTTTCAAAGGAGCGCGTATTGCAGTCAGTTGAAAAGCCGAGCATCAAAGAGGGCTTCAAGGCTATTTTCAACAACAAGCCTCTCCTTATAATTACAATTGCTGATTTCCTTGGCGGATTTGCTATCGGACAGAGCCGTTCGGACTATTATATCGACGTTCTCGGTTCGGCATCATTGCAGACAATCGTCGGAATTCCCGCATATCCGATACTCAATCTCAGCTATACATGGGTTGCGCCACTCAGAAGACGCTTCACTTCCAAAACGCTGTGGATTCTTGAGGACCTCTGGACGGATGCGTGCTGGTTGATAGTTTTTGTATTAGGCTCGATAAACAAGAACTTTATGAAGCGAAGCTTTATGATACCGACAATGGCAGTCGAAGAAGTCTTTGAAATGATGGTTTACGGTGTCAGACACACTATTCCTGACGAGCTTTACAACGAGGCAATGGACTATTGCGAATGGCGTAATGGTTACCGTGTTGAGGCTATGACAGGTGTAGCAAGAGGCCTAGTAAGAAAGATGCAGACTGTCGTAATGGATTCTATCAAGAACTTTGTTCTTGCGCGAGTCGGCTATGTTCAGGGTGCAGCAATCGGCACACAGAGTGACAAAGCAAAGTGGTGGCTTTTCGCACTCGGTACGGGTGTTCCGGTTATCACCGGTGCTCTTGGCGTAATTCCGAAGTTCTTCTATCCGATTGATAACAAGATGAAAGACACAATGTATGCTGACCTTGCAGAGCGTCGTAGCGCAGTTGCAAAGGAAATGGAACGAATCAGCGCGTCCATTGAAGTATAAAAAAATTAAACTCCTGAAGCTTCGGCTTCAGGAGTTTTTTGTATTCAGATTTTCACAGTTTCTTTTTCTGCTGCATTTGCAGATTTCTTTTTATCAAAGAATGATGTGAAATTGATTATGAATAACAGTGCGTATGCGACCCACATCGGAAGATTTTCAATGAATGCACTCTTGCCGACTGTTACGAGGAGCACAAGCATAAGAATAAGCACTGCACAGAAAACGATTGTGGCGATCATATACTTTTTATCCTTCTGTCTGAACTTATGGAAAAGGAAGATGATTACGCCTGCAGCTCCGAAAAAAGCAAAGATAAGTGCTGTTGCCCAGTGTGAAAGACAGCGTGCAGTCATAACAAGGTCAAGACCTGCTGACGGCACATTGACAGTTACAAAAATTGATGCACACCCAAGGGAAGTTACAATAACGCCCGCTTTGCCTTTGTAATTGTTTTTACGGTACATATAAAGAGTGTTTGTGAAAATAGAAAGTGATGCAAGAACACCCCATATCTTGAAATACCACGGGTAACGAAGACCAAGCATACTTGCAGTAACATCGGTCAGGATGTTGCCGAATTGCTCGGGGTAGCTTAAAAATCCGTACCAGGTAATGAAAGCAAAACCTGCAATAAGATTTGCTGCACAGAAAATTGTGGTTGCCTTTGTCAGCTTCTTTGCAAAAAGAATTTTGTTGATAAACAGTGCGTATAAAAACAGGAACACTGTTGAGAATGCTACCCACAGCCAGTAAACTGTTGCGTTTGCATATAACGGCTCATAAAGCATACCGTCAAATTTTGCGACAAACTCTTCAGCAGGCAGCTGCATATCAGCATCCGTCGGGATTATGTACGGAAATTGATCCCAACGCATAAACAGTGCCATCCACAATCCGTAAAC
This sequence comes from Acutalibacteraceae bacterium, assembly GCA_045648745.1. GTDB lineage: Bacteria > Bacillota > Clostridia > Oscillospirales > Acutalibacteraceae > CAG-488. The sequence goes on from JAZROM010000055.1 coordinate 6,040, forward strand.
AGCAGCAACTGCACAGCAGATTCCCGTGTAAGCCTTTTTCATTTTATTATCAGCCATAAAAATCACCTCTTGATTTTATTTTATCACTTCGAAAAAATAAAATCAATATGGTCAGACGGCAGGTTGTAAACAATTTACTTCTGTGCTACAATAACTGTGAGGTGATTTTCAGATGAATCCGTACATTATCGTTGCGATAATTATAATAATCGATTTGCTTACTTTACCGTTTTTTATCCGTTCATTTCTTAAAAAAGAGATGAAGCACAAGGGTGTTGTTCTCGCACTGTTCCTTGCGGTGTTTATTGCGGTCGAAGCGGCATTTTCCGTGTTTTATATAAACGCAAATCAGTTCTACGACCGTGAGGGGAATACATACACCTCACAGGAGGATGTCCTTTATTACGACCGTGAGGGTGTCGAATACATTCTTCACGAGACGAAAATCGACCGTTGGCACTTTATTTCCACGGACGGCAAGTCTATGTATACTTCAAAGCGTGTTTATGTCGACAAGGACGGCTACATCGTATACGACAGGCCGAATGAGTTCAGTAAAACTGACCGTGAGTTTGTCTACACCGATGCCGAGAGCAACGAATATTTCCGTGCCGAGGAAATAAAATGGAACCATAAAGGCGAAATGAATGTCAGAAACAAGGAGTAATTTTGCTTTTTGATTAAAAATCGTTGACTTTTATCAATGTCAATGATAGAATTTTTTTAATAAGAAATAGAATATGGTTTAACTAATGATGGAGGCGCGGTTTAGTACGACTAACTTTCAGAGGTCAAGGCAACGCAGAAAGTGAAAAGATTAGCCGCCGAAGCGAAGGGGAATTGCCTTTTGAACCTTTGCTGGGACGTTGCAGAATATGTAACG
>JAZROM010000056.1:0-22235 GCA_045648745.1 Acutalibacteraceae bacterium
AGTTCACTCTGGCGATATTCTTGTTGGTAAAGTTACACCAAAGGGTGAAACTGAACTCACACCAGAAGAAAGACTCTTAAGAGCAATCTTCGGTGAAAAGGCTAAGGAAGTCCGTGACACTTCACTCCGCGTTCCGCACGGTGAGTACGGTATCGTTGTTAACGTTGAAGTGTTCACAAGAGAAAATTCAGATGAACTCAGCCCCGGCGTAAACAAGGTTGTACGCTGCTACATCGCTCAGAAGCGTAAGCTTTCTGTCGGTGACAAGATGGCTGGTCGTCACGGTAACAAGGGTGTTGTTTCACGCATCCTTCCGCAGGAGGATATGCCGTTCCTTGAGGATGGTACTCCGCTTGCCATCGTTCTTAACCCCCTCGGTGTTCCGTCCCGAATGAATATCGGTCAGGTTCTCGAGGTTAACCTCGGCTTTGCAGCACGTCATCTCGGCTGGAAGGTTATGACACCTGTCTTCGACGGTGCTCACGAGGAAGATATCAGAGCTGCTCTGCGCGAATCAGGCCTTCGTGAAGACGGTAAGTCAATTCTTATCGATGGCCGTACGGGCAGAAAGTTCGATAACCCTGTTACAGTAGGTATCATGTATTACCTCAAGTTGTTACACCTTGTTGATGACAAGATTCACGCACGTTCAACCGGTCCGTACTCACTCGTTACACAGCAGCCCTTGGGCGGTAAAGCTCAGTTCGGTGGTCAGCGTTTCGGTGAAATGGAAGTTTGGGCACTTGAAGCTTACGGTGCAGCATATACTCTTCAGGAAATTCTTACAGTTAAGTCTGACGACGTTGTTGGTCGTGTTAAGACTTACGAGGCTATTGTTAAGGGCAACAATGTTCCCCAGTCAGGTATCCCCGAGTCCTTCAAGGTTCTTGTTAAGGAACTTCAGTCACTTGGTCTTGACGTACGTGTATACGACAAGGATCAGCAGGAGATCGACCTTAAGCAGAACTTTGACGACGATATGGGCTTCGCACCTTCTGATGATAAGGCATTCACTCATGTGAACGATGCTGAAAGCGCTGAAGGCTATGCTCTTGAGGACGAAGAGGGTAATCCCATCACAAGCGACGATGATGCAGATGAATTTGCTGATATGTTTGAAAGCTTTGAAGCAGATGACTACGGTATGGATATGGATACCGCAGACGGCTTCGACGATTACGAATAATCACACGCTTGTATTTTAGAATTATAAGTTTTTAAGGAAAAGGGGCAGTCATTTTGGAAAACAATACCTTTGAATCAATAAAAATCGGACTCGCTTCACCTGAACAGATCAAGGAATGGTCTTACGGTGAGGTAACAAAGCCCGAGACTATAAACTACCGTACCCTTAAGCCCGAAAAAGACGGTCTTTTCTGCGAAAGAATTTTCGGACCCACAAAGGACTGGGAATGTCACTGTGGTAAGTACAAGAGAGTACGCCACAAGGGCATCGTCTGTGACCGATGCGGCGTTGAAGTTACAAAAGCTAAGGTACGCCGTGAGCGTATGGGTCACATCGAACTCGCAGCTCCCGTTTCACACATCTGGTACTTTAAGGGTATCCCGTCAAGAATCGGTCTTGTTCTTGACGTAACACCGCGTAACCTCGAAAAGGTTCTCTACTTCTCATCATACATCGTAACTGATCCCGGTGACACACCGCTTGAGAAGATGCAGATCCTTGACGAAAAAGCATACACAGAGTATCGCGAAAGATACGAGGATGACTTTAAGGCGGGCATGGGTGCAGAGGCAATCAAGGAACTCCTTGCAGGAGTTGACCTTGAAGCACTTGCACAGGAACTCCGTGAAGAACTCACAAGCTCTTCAGGTCAGAGACGTGCAAAGGCTCTCAAGCGTCTTGAAGTTATCGAAGCATTCCGCACATCAGGCAACAAGCCTGAGTGGATGATTCTTGATGTGGTTCCCGTTATCCCGCCGGAAATCAGACCTATGGTTCAGCTTGACGGTGGCAGATTTGCTACATCAGACCTCAACGACCTCTACCGTCGTGTTATCAACCGTAACAATCGTCTTAAGAAGCTTCTTGAACTCGGCGCACCCGACATCATCGTTCGCAATGAGAAGAGAATGCTCCAGGAGGCAGTTGATGCTCTTATCGACAACGGCCGCCGCGGACGTGCAGTTACAGGCCCGAGCAACAGAGCACTCAAGTCTCTTTCAGATATGCTTAAAGGTAAGCAGGGTCGTTTCCGTCAGAACCTTCTCGGTAAGCGTGTTGACTATTCAGGACGTTCAGTTATCGTTGTTGGTCCCGAACTCAAGCTTTATCAGTGCGGTCTTCCCAAGGAAATGGCACTTGAACTCTTCAAGCCCTTCGTAATGAAGCGCCTTGTTGAGACAGAAAAGGCAGGCAACGTCAAGTCTGCAAGAAAGATGGTTGAAAAGACACATCCCGAAGTATGGGATGCACTTGAAATCGTAATCAAAGACCATCCCGTAATGCTTAACCGAGCTCCGACACTTCACAGACTCGGTATCCAGGCATTCGAACCCGTACTCGTAGAGGGCAGAGCTATCAAGCTTCATCCGCTCGTATGTACAGCTTTTAACGCTGACTTCGACGGTGACCAGATGGCTGTTCACGTTCCTCTTTCAGCAGAAGCACAGGCTGAAGCTCGTTTCCTTATGCTTGCTGCTAATAACCTTCTCAAACCCTCCGACGGACGTCCCGTTGCAGTTCCGACACAGGACATGATCCTCGGTTCATATTACCTTACACTCGAAAAGCCGGGCGATCCGGGTGAAGGCAAGGCATTCCGTAGCGTTGATGAAGCTACAATGGCTTACGATGACGGCACAATCACACTTCACTCACTGATCAAGGTTCGTATGACCAAGACAATCAACGGCGTTGAACATACAAGACTCGTTCAGACAACACTCGGCCGAATCATCTTCAACGACCCCGTTCCTCAGGACCTTGGTTTTGTTGAGCGTAACCCCGAGGATATCGACAGCATGTTCCAGCTTGAGGTTGATTTCCTTGTTAAGAAGGGTAACCTCGGTAAGATTATCGACAAGTGTATCCGTGTTCACGGCACAGCGGTTGCTGCTGAAATGCTTGACAACATCAAGGCACAGGGTTACACACATTCTACACGCAGTGGTATTACAGTTGCTGTATGCGACGCAACAATTCCGCCGAAGAAGGCAGAACTCCTTGCTGAAGCTGAAGCGAAGATTGATAAAGTTACAAGAAACTATGAACGCGGTCTTATCACAGATTCAGAACGTTCAGACAGAATTATCGAAATTTGGGAAGCTTGTACTCAGGAAGTTGCTAAGGAACTCAAGGCAAACTTCGATAAGTACAACCCCATCAATATGATGCTTGATTCCGGTGCCCGTGGTAACGATTCACAGCTTCGTCAGCTCGCAGGTATGCGTGGTCTTATCGCTAACACAGCCGGTAAGACAATCGAAGTTCCTATCAAGGCTAACTACCGTGAAGGTCTTAATATTTCAGAATACTTTATTTCTTCCCGTGGTGCTCGTAAAGGTCTTGCCGATACAGCTCTTCGTACAGCTGACTCAGGTTACCTTACACGTCGTCTTGTTGACGTTTCACAGGAATGTATCATCCACAGTGAAGATTGCGGTTGTGATGAGGGTATCGAGGTTTACGATATCTTCCACGGCAACAGAAAGATTGTTGACCTTGCAGAGCGTCTTACAGGCCGTTACCTTCTCAATGATTACATTGATGAGGAGACAGGCGAAGTCATCATGACAAAGGATAAGATGATGACTGATGTTGAGGCAAAGATCGTTGCTGACCATGCTAAGGCAAAGCAGCAGGCTAAGATCGATGCAGGTGAGGCAGATGAAAACTCAGTAGCAGCAGTTGTTATCCGTTCACTCCTTACTTGTAAGGCAGAGCACGGCGTATGTATCAAGTGCTACGGTTCAAACCTTGCAACAGGTGATCCTGTTACAGTCGGTGAAGCAGTCGGTATCATCGCTGCTCAGTCAATCGGTGAACCCGGTACACAGCTTACAATGAGAACGTTCCACACCGGTGGTGCTAAGGACGCAGGCGATATCACACAGGGTCTTCCGCGTATCGAAGAACTCTTCGAAGCAAGAAAGCCCAAGTCACTTGCAATCCTTTCTGAAATCTCAGGTGTTGTTTCATTCGAAGAAATCAAGAAGAGCCGTCATGTTGTTGTTACAGATGCTGACAACGGTGAATCAAAGGCATATCTTGTTCCTTACGGTTTCCGCGAAATTGTCAAGGAAGGTGATAAGGTTACAAAGGGTCAGGCACTTACAGACGGTGCTCCCAACCCGCACGACATTCTTGCTATCCGCGGTGTTGATGCTGTTCATGATTACCTTATCCGTGAAGTTCAGAAGACATACCGTACACAGGGTGTTGATATCAACGATAAGCACATCGAGGTTATCGTTCGTCAGATGATGCGTAAGGTTAAGATCGATGATGTAGGTGACACTGATTTCCTTCCGGGCTCAATTGTTGAAAAGCACGAGTTCTACTCTGCAAATGACAAGGTCAAGGCAGCAGCTGAGGCTGAAGGCAGAGAGCCGAACTACGCAACTTACATCCCGACACTTATGGGTATCACAAAGGCTTCTCTTGCAACAGAATCCTTCCTTTCAGCAGCATCCTTCCAGGAAACAACACGTGTTCTTACAGATGCGGCTATCAAGGGTAAGACAGACCCGCTTATGGGACTTAAGGAAAATGTTATTATCGGTAAGCTTCTCCCGTCAGGTACAGGTATGAAGTGCTATGCCGATGTTCAGCTCAAGAAAAAGGAAGATGCTCCCAATACAGTAATGGCAGATCTTCTTCCTGCTGAATAATAAATTAAATTCAAATACACTATACTTCGAAAGAGGTATGGTGTATTTTTTTTTGCAAAAAAACATTAAAAAAGTTGTTTTATGGTTGACAAAATCATTTTAACCGTTGTATAATGGTGTCACGAAATGGGAGAAAATTGTAAAAATTACCAGGAAAGGGCGGAGGGTATGACAGGGTCGACCAAATTCTGCGGTGAATACAGCAGAACTCTCGATGCTAAAAACCGAATAGTTATGCCTCCGAAACTCAAAGAGGTATTCAATGAAGATGAAGAGTTCATAGTTGTTTGCCTTCCTAAAGACAATTATCTCTGCGTTTATACTCAGGAAGATTACGATGCACTCATGGAGGAAACGCTTTTTCCTCATGACGGTGTTCAGCGCAAAAGACTTCAGCGTTTTGTGTTCAGCAGGATGGACAGGTGTTCACTTGATTCACAGAGCAGGTTTGTTATCAAACCTTCGTTGGCTGAACTTGCCGGAATCACACACGATGTAAAAATGATAGGTGTAGGTAAACGTATTGAACTCTGGGATCCTGAGTCATACGAAAAAGATCTTGAGGATTTTGATCCGGGTGATTTTTCTACACCGTATTAATGTAGGTAAATTCCCGACAGATGTCGGGAATTTTTGTCTCTGTTTACAGAAATTTCAAAAATATTTTTAAAAATCCCTTGAAAAATTTATTGACTTTTATCCATTTAAACATTATAATATGGATGTAATTGGAGTAAAAAACATTAAATTTGATTAGAAATGGAGGGGTTTTGATGCAGATGGAGCGAGAAATGCGCTTTAACGGCGAATATCCGCATACGATTGATGCAAACAATCGTGTAATCATGCCTGCAAAAATCAAAGATGCCCTCTATGGACAGAGCTTTACTATTTATTACAAACCGGGCGAAGAATGTCTCAGACTTTATGTCACTTCCGAGTGGAATGAGATGGTTTACAAGATCGCTTATGTCGATGACGGGGTCGACAGAACGGAGCTTCAAAGACATTTTTCGATAAATTCTAAAAGATATGACCTCGATGCACAGGGTAGATTTGTTATTCCGCCCAAATTTCTCGAGGCAGCAGGTCTCAAAAAGGAAATCGTAACAATCGGCGTTGGTCCGCGAGCAGAAATCTGGGATAAGCAGGTTTATGAAGCTAAGGTCAGCAAGGTGGATCCGGTTGTTAATGTGGTATTACCGTTCTGATGTCAGATTTTAAACATATTCCCGTTCTTTTTTACGAAACAGTTGATGCACTCAATATAAATCCTGACGGAATTTATGTTGATTGTACGGCAGGGGGCGGAGGACACAGTGCCGCTGTTGCCGAAAAACTTACAACCGGAAGACTGATATCCATTGATCAGGACCCTGAAGCGATAGCAACGCTGCAGAAAAGGTTTGAGGATAATCCGAAAGTCACGGTAGTGCACGATAATTTCGTGAATATAAAATCAGTTCTCAGCAACCTGGGCATCATCGGTGTCGATGGTGTGATGGCGGACTTGGGCGTTAGTTCTCATCAGCTCGACACCGATGCCAGGGGGTTTTCTTTCCACAAAGATGCGCCGCTTGATATGCGTATGTCGATGAGCGGTGTCAGTGCTAAAGATATAGTAAATAACGCTTCCGAAAACGAATTGAGACGCATAATTTACACATACGGTGAAGAAAAATTCGCACCATCAATTACTAAAAACATAGTAAAAGCAAGACAGATGAAACCGATTGAAACAACGTTTGAATTGGTTGAAATTATAAAAGCTTCGATGCCGATGAAGGCGAAACGTGACGGACATCCCGCGCGAAAAACTTTTCAGGCATTGAGAATCGAAGTCAACGGAGAACTTGATAAGCTCAGTAAAGCACTCGACGATATGTTCGATGTGCTCAATCCCGCAGGAAGACTGGCGATAATTACTTTCCACTCTCTTGAAGACAGGATAGTCAAAAAACGATTCAATTCATTCTGTGAAGGTTGTACCTGTCCGGCAGAGTTTCCGGTCTGTGTGTGCGGTAAAACGCCGCAAGGACGCTTACCGTTCAAGTCAAAAGCGCCGACTGTATCTGAGGTTGACGAAAACTTCAGAGCACACAGTGCAAGACTTCGTTGTGTTGAAAAAATATAGGAGAAAATAAAATTGTTAGATTGTGAAAGGAGCTGACAAACATGGCAAATGAAAATTTTGCACTTGATCTTGATTTGTTTGATGCGGAAAAAAGCGGATATGTACCGACAATTGAACCCGAAAAGAAAAAACTTAAGGATCTTAAGCTCCTTATTCCTAAGCCGGTCACAAAGACAGAATTTGAGACGGAAGCCAGAGATAATCGTCGCATAGCGGTCAGGGTTTGTGCATTTGCCTTGGTTGCGCTTCTTCTTTTCGGACCCGTTATACTTTGCCGAATTATCTATACTGATCGTCAGTATGATCTTGTACAGGCTCAGAATGAACTTAAGGTTGAGCAGAGTTATCATATTGAACTTGAGACGAAGCTTAATTCTATGATATCAAAAGAAAGTATCGCGGATTATGCACAAAACAGGTTAGGAATGGTCGAAAGGGAGAATTATCAGATAAGTTATTTTGATATATCCGATGAGGGCGGAGCAGGTTTGACGAAGTAATACACTTGTGCTTGTATTACTGTACGTTCTAATCTCATTCTTTAAAATTTAACAGGTGAAAAGATGTATAGTACGAGTTATACAAAACATATCATTATATGAAACAAAAAAAGGGCGGATTTTATCCGCCCTTAGAGTGCTTTTATAGAGGTTGTTACTAAAACGATATTTTTTTGAAAGGAAGGCCCCGCGTTGAGAAAATCGCTTAAGATAAAGAAGAGAAAATTTTTCAAACCACGAAAGATTCTTACGAAAGGTGTAAGAATGAGAATCAGAGGAATACTTATAGCATTCCTTATTGTGGGCTTTTTACTGCCGGTGGGCGGTCTTGCTTATGCACAGATAATCAAAGGAGATTATTTCAAGCACCTTGCACAGCAGCAGCAACTCAATGATACGGTTGTACCCGCTAACAGAGGCGTTATTTACGACAGAAACATGACAGTCCTTGCTCAGAGCGCAACAGTGTGGAAGGTTACTCTTAATCCTAATGCACTTTCTAAGTTGCCTGTGCCTGCACAGGAAAAGGTTATTTCTGTGCTTGCACGAACTCTCGATATGGATCCTGAGGAAGTAAGAGAAAAAGCGTCGTACACAGACTACAATAATATTACTGTAAAAACTCAGCTTGAAAAAGAAACCCGCGACAGGGTTCTTGCATTCCTGAAAACAACCTATACCGAAAAGATTCTTGAAGGTGACAAGGAGAAGGAGAAGCATTATTATTATTCATCGGCAGTTAATGTGGAGGATGATGTAAGACGTTACTATCCTTATGCCACTCTTGCTTCACAGGTAGTCGGTTGTATCGGTAGTGACAACAACGGTCTTTCAGGACTCGAAGTAAAATATAACGATATTCTCACGGGCGTTAACGGCAGACTTATTTCTACAAAGGCAAACAATGCTGTGCTCAAGAGTATTTCGTATCAGACTCTCTATGAACCGAAGCAGGGTACGAGCCTTGTTCTGACACTTGATGAGACAATTCAGCGTTATCTTGAGGAATCTCTTATCGAATGTTACGAAACAAGCAATTGCCTTACTGCAACCGGAATTGTAATGGATGTTGACACGGGAGCTATTCTTGCGATGTCAAGCCATGGCAGCTATGACTCTAACGATCCGTATACCGTTTACGATGAAAGAACACTTGAAAAAGTCAATGCAATTGAAGATGAGGCAAAGCGTAAGCAGGCATATAAGGATGCTATGTACAGTCAGTGGAAAAACCGCGGTGTAACAGACCTCTATGACCCGGGCTCGGTATTTAAAGTCATGACAATGGCGGCAGGTCTCGAGGAAAATGTAGTTGAATATGACGAGACATTTACATGTACGGGTCATATTAAGGTTCCGGGAAAAGGCTACAATTGCCACAACCATTCTGGCCACGGTACACAGACACTAACGCAGGGACTTATGAACTCCTGTAACCCGTACTTCATCACAATCGGTCAAAGATTAGGTAAGGAGACATTCTACAAATACTTTGAAGCGTTCGGTTTTACCGAGAAAACAGGTATTGATATCAACGGCGAGGCATATCCGGTTGCCGGAGCAAACTACTACACAGATAAGACTATGACAGCGGTTAACCTTGCAAGTGCATCTTTCGGTCAGACATTCCAGGCAACACCGATTCAGGTGCTTAATGCAATTAATGCAGTCTGCAATGACGGTAAGCTTATGCAACCGTACATTGTTGAAAAAACTCTTGACGCAGACGGCAACATAGTCAGCCAGACTCAACCGAAAGTCAAACGTCAGGTTATTTCTGAATCTACCTCACAAAAGATTGTTGCATCTATGGAAGAGGTATCAAGAGCAGGTACAGCAAAGAACTCCTATGTTGCAGGATACCGTGTGGCAGGTAAGACCGGTACAACAGAAATTCTTGATGCAAACGGTACAACAGGTGAATATATTGCATCATTCGCAGGTTGCGCCCCGGCGAACAACCCTGAAATTTCAATCATCATCGTTGTAACTGAGCCTCAGGGACAGACTGGCGGCGGTGCTGTTGCGGCACCTGTTGCGGCAGAGGTGATTGAAAAAACACTTACATATCTCAATGTCGAAAGACAGTATAACGAGACAGAAAAAGAGATGCTTGATGAGAAGGTGCCTGAACTTACGGGTAAGACTGTATCGGAAGCAAGAGCACTTCTCAAAGAGACGGATCTTAAGATAAAAGTTGTCGGAAACGGTGACACTATCCTTTCGCAGATGCCTGCATACAGTCAGTATATCCCTCACGGCGGCGTCGTTGTGGTCTATACAGAAGAAACTCAGGAAGTCGGAAAAGCGGTTGTTCCGGATTTCACAGGAATGACAGTATCTCAGGTTAATTACGAGTCGGTCAGACTTGGTATCAACGCAAGAATCTCCGGCAACTCTCTTTCAGCCACGGGACTTACGGCTTACAGACAGAGTGTACAGCCGGGTAAAGAAGTTGAGTACGGCTCTACTGTAACCGTCTATTTCCGAACAACTACAGGTGTCAGCGACCATTAATTAAAGCAAAGGACGTGTAAACAGAATATTTTTGGAGGCATTTTGATGAAGTTGCAGACTTTATTGCAGGATGTTGAAACAAAAAGTGTTTACACACTCAATCCCGATATTACTAACATTTCATCCGATTCAGGCAGAGTCCGCCACTCAGGATTGTTTATATGCATCAAAGGTAAGCATCACGACGGACACGACTATGCTATGAAGGCGCTTGACAGAGGCGCAGAGGTTGTAATATGTGAACGGGATATCGGTATAAAAAATTCAGTGATTGTCGAAGACAGTTCCAAAGCTTATGCCAAACTAAGCGCAGCCTTTTACGGCAATGCACACAAATCAATGCGAATGATTGCGGTTACCGGTACTAACGGTAAAACCACAACATCGTATCTTATAAAAAAAATCTTTGATGATGCAGGTTGTAAAACAGGTCTTATCGGCACGGTGAATGTTGTTATCGGTAAGGAGAAATATCCTGCAGACCTGACTACTCCCGACCCGTCGGACTTACACCGTTATCTCATGCTTATGAAAATAGCAGGGTGCGACACCTGTATTATGGAAGTTTCATCACAGGCACTTCATCAGCAACGAGTCTATGGAATAAACTTTGACTGCGCGGTATACACAAATCTTTCACCCGAACATCTTGATTACCATAAGACGATGGAAGATTATGCAGAGGCAAAGTCAGTTCTGTTTGAATCTTCCAAAATTTCCATTATCAATGCCGATGACAGATATTCATTGAAAATGCTTGAAAAAGCGGCAGGTAAAACCTGTACATACAGTATCAGCTCTGCTGCTGATTACACTGCAGACAAAATCAGAATGACTGCTGACGGTGTAACATACAGGCTGAGTCATAAGTCAGATGAATATCATGTCCCTTTTGACGGTATGGGGATTTTTTCGGTGTATAATTCAATTGCAGCATTGAGTGTTGCTGATGCTATGGGACTGAATATGGACAGAGCAATACGTTCTGTTTCTAGATTTGACGGAATATCGGGCAGAATGGAAAAGGTTAAGAATCAGTTCGGTCTTAATATAATAATTGACTATGCACATACACCCGACTCGCTCAGAAATGTCTGCGAAACGCTCAGAAGTATTTACGGTGGCAGACTGATAACCGTTTTTGGCTGCGGAGGAGACAGAGATAAGGAAAAACGACCCCTTATGGGTGAGGTTGCATGCAGATGCTCGGATATGGTGTTTGTAACATCCGACAATCCGCGCACGGAAAATCCGGAAGAAATCATAAACGATATTACACGCGGACTTGATAAAACAAAGTTTTTTAAAATAACGGACAGAACTATGGCAATCCGTTCGGCACTCTATTCGGCAAAAGCCGGGGATACTGTACTGGTTGCGGGTAAGGGTCACGAAAAATATCAGATTTCAGGCACACAGAAAATTTACTTTAACGAAAGAGAAATAATAAAAAAACTCTTGGAAGACAAGGCGAGGTTTTGAAAATGAAAAAGTTAATGTTAAGTGAAATTGCAAAAGCTATCGGCGGAGTCGCTAACGGTGATGCGGAAATTAACGGTATCTGCATCGACAGCAGACTCTGTGCGGAGGGTCTTTTATATATTGCTATCCACGGTGAAAACTTTGACGGTCACGACTTCACAAAAGGTGCATTTGCCAACGGTGCAACCGCGGCGATAATTCACCACGATGTGGACTGCGACGGCTTGTTTATAAGAGTTGAAGATACACACGAAGCACTCATCAGGCTTGCACATTGGTTCCGTACAACATTTGATATTCCGGTTGTCGGACTTACGGGCAGTGTAGGTAAAACAACTACAAAAGAAATGACCTGGGCTGTGCTCAGTGAAAAATACAACACAATCAAAACTGAGGGTAACCTCAATAACGATATCGGTCTTCCGCGTACACTTATGCGTCTTGAAGAGGATACACAGGCGGCAGTTATTGAAATGGGTATGAGCAATAAAGGCGAAATTTCCGTTCTTTCAAAAACTGCAGAGCCTACAATCGCAATAATCAGCAACATCGGTGTTTCTCATATGGAAAGCCTCGGCTCAAGAGAAAATATCTGTCTTGCAAAGCTCGAGATTCTTGACGGACTTCGCGAAGGTTGCCCGATTATGCTTAACGGTGACGACCCTTATCTTGCAAGTGCTAAAATAGAAGGACATCCCGTTTATTATTACGGTATCAACGATAAGTTCTGTGACTACAAGGGCACGGACATCGTACAGAATGATGACAGCACCACGTTCAATATTGTCTATGACACTGACAAGGTGCAGAAAGTAACGATCCCGACAATCGGTATCCACAATGTTTATAATGCTGTTGCCGCTTTTGCAACAGGACTTCAGCTCGGTGTTACTCCTGAAGAAGCAGCAAGAGGTCTCGCAAAATATGAACCCTCGGGTATGAGACAGCGTGTGAAGATAGTCGGCGGAATCAGATTTATCGAAGACTGCTACAATGCAAGTCCCGATTCTCAGCAGGCTGCACTCAAAATGCTTTCAACAGTCAATGCGAACAGAAAAATTGCTGTTCTCGGTGATATGCTCGAGCTTGGTACTATCAGTGAAGAGGCACACAGAAATGCAGGTCTTATTGCGGCAAAGAACAGAATCGATGTTCTTATGACCTACGGTGAGCTTTCACAGGAAACTGCAAAGAGAGCAGTTGAATGCGGTGTTCCGGTGGTAAAAAGCTTCCTTGACAAGCAGGAGCTTGCAGATGCTCTTTATGAAATTCTCGGCGAGGGTGACGCTGTTCTCTTTAAGGCAAGCCGCGGTATGGCTCTTGAGGACGTAATCAATAATCTTTATGACAGAATAAAATAAAATCGTTTATTGAGTTAAAAGAAAGGGGAGGCGTACTTACAGTACGCAAGTGAACAGAATGAACAGTATTATTGCTATTATTTTAAGTGCAGTATTATCTCTCGGTATTACTGCGATTCTCGGTTTCGGTGTTATCCCGTGGCTGCGTAAACTCAAATTTGGTCAGACTATTCTTGAAGAAGGTCCGAAATGGCACAAAAGTAAGCAAGGCACACCTACAATGGGCGGTATAATGTTCATTATCGGAATTTTTGTCTCGTCTGCGCTCGTTCTTGTTATCAACACTCTTACAGGCAACAAGCTTGCACTAACGGGTGATATGAATACAAAACTCTGGGCAGGTATCATCATGGCACTGATGTTCGGTCTCGTCGGCTTTGCAGATGACTACATAAAGGTCGTCAAAAAGAGAAATCTCGGTCTTTCAATCATTCAGAAAACAGTGTTACAGCTTGTTATCTGCGGCGGTTATCTTGCAAGTCTGTACCTTGCAATGGGTAAGGATCCGTATATGTTTATCCCGTTTGTCGGTAATGTAGGAATCGGCTTCTGGTTCTGGATTCTCGGTGTATGCGTTATCTACGGTGCAATCAATGCGGTTAACTTCACAGACGGCATTGACGGTCTTTGTTCAAGCGTAACTGCAACTGCAGCTGTCTGTTTTGTTGCAATTGCAGTAATTCATAAGTTCTTCGGAGTAGGTATCGTTGCAGCAGCACTTCTTGGCGGATGCATCGGATTCTTTATCTGGAACAGACATCCTGCAAAGGTGTTTATGGGTGACACGGGCTCAATGTTCCTCGGCGGTATGGTTGTTGCTATCGCTTATGCACTTGACTGTCCCGTTATACTTCTTCTCATCGGCTTTATTTATGTTATCGAAGCTATGTCTGATGTTATTCAGATCGGCTATTTCAAAATCACAAAGGGTAAGCGTATTTTTAAAATGGCTCCCATTCACCATCACTTTGAAATGAGCGGTTGGAGTGAAAAGAAAATCGATGCAGTATTCTGCATTGTTAACCTCATTGCAGGTGCGCTCGGTGTGGCGGCTATGTATTTTGGCGGCTTCAACAGATAAAAATTAAAGGAGAGATTCTATGTCAACAGTTGAATTGACAGAAAATGCACGAAAACATCGTGAACGCTCCGGTTTCTGGAAAGACTTCAGTAACCTTGCAGTTAAGGATACACGTGTTTTTGTAAACGGCAGTTTTGATATTATATACTTTATTTTAGTTATTACGCTGTTGGTAATAGGTCTTATCATGATGGCGTCAGCCAGCTATGTCTGGGGTAAGTTCAAAGCAGGTGATCCGTGGTATTTTATCATTAATCAGGGTAAGATAGCCGCTGTAGGTCTTGTTATAATGGTTGTCGCTTCAAAGTTCAATCCTCAGATTATAAAAAAGTTTGCTATACCAATCAGCATAATAGGTTTTGCGTTGTTGGTTCTTGTTCTCTTTTTATATGTTCCGATTGAGGATAAACCTGAAATCAAACGATGGATGGCTATTCCTTTTACCGAAAAAACTTTTCAGCCATCGGATATAGGAAAAATTGCAATGATAATAGGTCTCTCTTGGGGCCTTGAAAAGAGCAAGAAGCTTCTTGATACAAAAATATGGATGCCGCTTATCTTTTTTGCTGTTGTCGGCGTTGTTTCGTGGCTCGTTTTTAAAGAAAGTCACCTTTCCGCTTTTGCTATGTTCTTTGCAATCGGAATCGGTATACTTTTCCTGAGCGGAATTGACAGACGTTGGTTTATTGTGTTTGGTGTTATAGGAGTAGTTTTAGTTGTTCTGATTTTATGCTTCCGACATCAGATTTTCAGTGAATATCAGAATGAACGAATTGACGGCTTTTTTGTCAAGGATTATACTGACCGTGATGAAAGATGGCAGACAAATCAGTCACTTTACGCACTCGGATCAGGCGGACTTTTCGGTCTGGGTATCGGAAATTCAAAACAGAAATATATGTATATTCCCGAGCCTCACAATGACTTCATTTTTGCTATCGTAGGTGAAGAGCTCGGATTCTTCAGATGTATAGTTATAATTCTTCTGTTCCTCGCACTTGTTGCAAGAGGCTTTATAATTGCAGAAAGAACAAAGAGTATGTATGAAAGACTTCTTGTTCTGGGTATTTCACTTCAGGTAGGAATACAGACGCTTCTGAATATTCTTGTTGTTACGGACCTTATGCCTAATACGGGTATTTCACTTCCTTTCTTCAGCTTCGGCGGTACGGCACTTCTGATACTGCTCGGAGAAATGGGACTTGTACTCGGCGTTTCAAGACCTGGTTCACGTAAGGCAATATTACCGGAGGAAAAAAATAATGTTAAACAATAAAAGAATACTTATCGCAACAGGCGGTACGGGCGGTCACATAAACCCTGCACTCGCTGTTGCCGGTTATATCAGAGAACACTATCCCGAAGCAAGAATTCTTTTCGTCGGCACTGCGGTCAAAATGGAGGCACAGCTTGTCCCGGCTGCGGGTTATGATTTTAAGACAATCGATATACAGGGCTTCAGCCGTGACCTTACGCCGAGCGGTATAAAGCAGAATATCGGCACGGTGATAAAGCTTCTTAAGTCCTCATCACAAGCTAAAAAGATTATTAAAGATTTTGACCCTGATGTGGTACTCGGCTTCGGCGGATACGTAGGCGGTCCGGTATTACGCACTGCATGTAAAATGGGAATACCGACTGCAATACATGAACAGAATGCCTTCCCGGGTGTGACGAATAAGGCGCTTGCCAAGATTGTTGACACGGTAATGCTTACCGCTCCGGAAGCTGAGAAGTATATGCAACCTAAAAATCCCTGCGTGGTAACAGGGCTTCCGATACGCGGTGAAATCATCTCTGCAGACAGAGAATTTTCACGTGCTGAGCTCGGAGTTGATGACCGACCTGTTATTCTTTCGATGGGCGGAAGTCTCGGAGCCAGAGTCATCAACACGGCAGTAACTCGACTTATTGAAGAAAGATACGAACGCAGAAACTGTTACTTCCTGCACGCAACAGGTAAGGCAGGTGTTGGTATGTTTGATGTTGTTGAAAAAGAAAAAGGAATTAATCTTTCAGAAAACAAGCATATTATGCTTCGCGAATACATTAACGATATGCATCGCTGTATGGCAGCGGCAGACATTGTAATCTGCCGTGCAGGTGCAAGTTCACTCAGTGAAATTCAGGCTATGGGTAAGCCGTCAATACTTGTTCCGTATCCGTATGCTGCTGAAAATCATCAGTATTACAACGCAATGGAGCTTGTAAAGAATGACGCGGCAATCCTTATTGAAGAAAAGGATTTCACAGGTGACAGACTTGTAGAGGAAATTGACACACTTCTTGCAGACAAGCAGAGACTTGAAACTCTTGGTGCTAATGCAAAGAAAATGGCGATTTACGACGCAACAGAGCGAATCGTGGACTGTATCTGTAAGATTGTAAAATAAACGGATAATAACACTTTTTCGAAAACATCATAAACTGAAAACAGATTGATATTTCGAAAGGGTGATAAAATGGGACAGTACATAATTGAAGGCGGTAACCGTCTTTGCGGAAGTGTAAGAGTGCACGGTGCAAAAAACAGCGTTTTGCCGATTCTTGCCGCCACGGTAGCGGTAGGTATGCCGTGTGTTATTCATAATTGCCCGGATTTAAGTGACATTGATTCAACTGTCAGGATACTTCGCTCTCTCGGTTGTGAAGTGCATCGCAGTGCAGGTACGATATCTGTTGACAGCAGTCGCATTACGTCAAACTGTATCGATGACTGTCTAATGCAAGAATTGCGTTCTTCAATAATTTTTCTCGGTGCGTTGATTTCGGCAACAGGTGAAGCTCTTATGGCTGCACCGGGCGGTTGCAATATCGGTCTGCGTCCTATCGATCTGCACTTAAAGTCAGTTGAAAAGCTCGGTGTCAGAGTATCTGAAGAAAACGGGCAGATACGTTGTAATTGTAATCGTCCTAAGGGTAATAAAATTACACTTTCTTTCCCGAGTGTCGGTGCAACAGAGAATATTATCCTTGCAGCGGTCAAGGCTTCCGGTACGACTACAATTATCAATGCGGCTCGCGAACCTGAAATTGTTGACCTTGCGATGTTCCTTAATTCCTGCGGTGCAAGAATTTCGGGAGCAGGTGACAGCACGATTTATATTGAAGGTGTTGACAGACTTCATTCCGTACAGTATGCGGTTATGCCTGACCGTATTGTTGCAAGCACGTATATGGCTGCAGCGGCAGTAACGGGCTCAACACTGATTGTTGATGAAGTAATACCGTCACATCTTGTCCCTGTTTTTTCCTGTTTTGAGCAGACAGGTTGCAGAATCGAAACTTCGGGCAAACAAATACGTATTACCGCACCCAACAGACTAAAAGCACCTGAAACAATTCTTACGATGCCGTATCCGGGTTTCCCGACCGATTGCCAGGCAATTATGTCTACCGTCGCTTCGGTTGCAGACGGCGTTACAATTGTGACGGAGAATATTTTTGAAAACCGTTTCAAACACGTGACGGAGCTTAACCGTATGGGAGCAGATATACGTGTACAGGATAAGGTTGCAGTAATCAACGGTGTAAAGAAACTTCACGGTGCACTGGTACACGCTACTGACCTTCGTGCAGGAGCGGCACTTGTTGTCGCAGGACTTTGTGCAGAGGGTATAACTACAATCAATTCAATTCATTACATAGACAGGGGATACGACTCCCTTGAGGATAATCTCACTTTGTTGGGAGCAAATATCAGAAGGAAGGAATAGCGAAAGCGCGGGATAAGAGATGAAACAGTTAACATCCGAACAGCTTGAAAGATTAAAACCCGAATCACGCGAAAAGTATGAAAAAAGACTCAAGGCAGTCAAGCGCAACAGAAGAATTCTTGCTGTTGTGTGTACAGCTGCTGTTGTTATTGCCGTTGGTTGTGCTTTGGGTATGACTGTTCTTTTTAACATTACCGATATCACGGTTTCAAAGCCCGGTGCTGTTTATGCGGCCGAAGAAATAATCAACGCATCAGGACTTAATAAAGGTGACAATATGGTGCTGACTGATTTTGAACAGGCAGCTTCGCGTATTCAGACTAATCTTCCGTATGTACTTGAAGCAGATATTGCTAAAAGTCTGTCAGGTAAGGTTACAATCAGCATCAAGGACACTTCTGCGGCAATGCTTATAGAAATGAAGCACGGATATGCGGTTGCAGATATCCGCGGAAAAATTCTTGAAACGATTGAGAAAAAACCGGAAAATCATAACTTTATCATTCTTAAAACAAGAAATTCGATTGACGCAACTCCGGGGATGCTTTTCTCTTTTTCATCAGAGCAGGAAGGCTTGGTTTACAACAAGCTCATCACGGAACTTAAAAACGCAGGTATTTATGACAATATAACTCTGATTGATATTTCCGATTATACATCTGTAAAGGTTGAGTATCAGAACAGATTGCGTATTCTTCTCGGCGCAACCGATGATCTTGATGTAAAACTCAAGGGTTGCATTCAAGTAATTAAAGCTGAAGATGAAAAAGATCCGGCACTTGTTGCGGAAATCAACAGTAAGGTTGCGAAGAAAGTATATGTAAATCCGATTGATTCACTTCATCCCGAGGATGAGGAGGATACAACAGAACCTGTAACCGGTGCAGACGAGGGAACAACAGAACCTGCAACTGATACAGGCGAAGGAACGACAGGACAGTCAGAACCTGTAACCGATATGAGTACAGAAAATTCCGAAGATACAACAAGCAAAACAGAAACAACAACGGAAGAAGCTTCCGAGTCTACAACACAGGTCAGCGAAGAAAATGAAGAAAACTGAATAAGTTTACATATAGTTCTAAAACAGAACTGAAAAGTTACAAAAAATTTAACCTTTTTAGGTTTTAACGCTTGAAATAATAATTAAAGTGTGATATTATTAACAGTGTTTCACACTAGCGTAATAGATTATAAAAACGGAGGTCTTGAAAATGGCATTTGAAATTGATAACGATTTTGAAAGCACCGTTCAGATAAAGGTTATCGGTGTCGGTGGCGGCGGCGGCAACGCTGTTAACACTATGATTGCACAGGGTATGCAGGGTGCAGAGTTTATCGTTGTAAACACAGACAAGCAGGTTCTTGTTAATTCACAGGCAACTCACAGAATTCAGATCGGTGAGAAGTCAACACGCGGTCAGGGCGCAGGCGGCAGACCCGAAGTTGGCGAAAAGGCAGCTGAAGAGAGCAAGGAAGAAATCGCAGCAGTACTCAAGGGTACAGATATGGTATTTATCACCGCAGGTATGGGCGGCGGCACAGGTACAGGTGCAGCTCCCGTAATCGCTCAGATCGCTAAGGAAATGGGCGTTCTTACTGTTGGTGTTGTTACAAAGCCCTTCAAGTTTGAAGGTAAGAAGAGAAGCACACTCGCAGAGCAGGGCATCGCTCGTCTTTCAGAGCACGTAGACAGCCTTATCGTTATTCCTAACGATCGTCTTAAGCTCCTCAGCGACCGTTGCAAGACTCTTTCAGAGGCATTCCTCGTAGCAGACGAAGTTCTTTCACAGGGTGTTAAGAGCATTTCTGAGCTCATCAAGGTTCCCGGCTTTGTTAACCTCGACTTCGCTGACGTTTGCAGCGTAATGAGAGATGCTGGCTACGCACACATGGGCGTTGGCACAGCAAAGGGCAAGGACAAGAGCCTTCAGGCAGCAGATATGGCTACATCAAGCCCGCTTCTTGAGACATCTATCGCAGGTGCAAAGGGTGTTATCATCAGCATCACATCTTCACCGGATATCGGTCTTGAAGAAATCGAGTCAGCTTGTGAGTCTATCACAGATAAGGCACATCCGGATGCAAACATCACTTGGGGTGTTGCATTCGACTCTAAGCTTGAGGATGAAATCATCATCACAGTTGTTGCAACAGGTTTTGATTCAGGTGCAGACGTTGACTTCGGTTCAATTCCTGCATTCAAGGCAACAACAGCTCCCGCAGCACCGATGCGTTCAGCAACAACAGCTCCCATCGAGCCTCCTGTTGTAACAAGCGCACAGAAGCCTGCACAGGCAAAGGGTGCAGTTGATGACGAGGATTTCTATGTAATCCTTAACGACATCATCAAGAAGAAGGGCGAATAATCTCCCTCTCATAAACAAACTCAACGGACACACTACGGTGTGTCCGTTTTTCTCTTTACCGTAAATTGACAACAGATTGTGATACAAAATCAAATTACATTCGCTGCAGTAGGAGGCGGCTTGCTCCTGCGGTTGGTTCGGTAACATTGAAGTGTCAGTTTGACAGCGTAATTTATCTGTGTTATAATTTTTATAGAATATGGGATCGACTGTTAGACAAAACAGCAGATTGACAGGGTCGAGCAAAGGTTCAGTCGAAAAAAGTTTTAAATTTTAACTAAGACACAGAACCGTCCCCTGTCTATATAATCGACTAGATTATATAAGAGCATTAAGAACATCAAAGTTTTAAACAAAAAAACTGTTATAAAAGTGTCTTTTGGAGTGATCTGATTGATTATTACTAGTGAATTCTTATTATGTTTGATATTCACCATATTAACAACTATTGTTATAATACCGTTTTTTGTATTAAAACACTATGTTGAAAAAAAAGATAAAGAATATGTTTTTAGATACAAAATTATTAACTCAATAAAACTATGTAAAATGCTACTGTGCATGTTGTTCTTTGTTAATGTATCTTTATTGTTGTATCCTTTAAGATTCACTAAAAATGTTGCGGTAGATGAATCCAAAACGAATTTTGTTGAATACTATAATTATTTTTTTAGCAAAAATATTTCAATAATTAAGAGTAAAAACATTAATTCGGAACGACTTAAATCTTATATAGAACTTCAGTTTTCTAATAAAATTGAAAGTAAATTGGTTCTGTTTCAAGAACGTTATGTCGTTGAACATGATGGCCATCAAATTTCTTTGGTTTTTTCAAATGAAGAAGAGGAATATATTCAACTTTCAATCACAGGTTTTAGTAACGAAAATGAATTGCATAACTCTATCCCTGTAGAATTCTTGTGTGACCTTTTGAATCCAATCCTATCATTTGAATTGGAGAGCAACGATTTTGATTATTTATTATCTGAAGATTGTTATATTGGTGATATCGAGCTGGAACAGACAGCAATGAAAGATATTCTCTATATTTCTGACTATGGATTAGGAGATCAAGTTTATATGATGGTTGCTCGCGAGAAAAACGATGAGTTGGCATTATACATAACTGGGTTAACTAAGGCATCAATGTTTTTCTAAAGGCCAGTTAGAGCAGCACAGGGAGCGGCACAGGGGACGGTTCTCTGGAAAAAGACAGAAAGACAGGGGACGGTTCTCTGTCTTGAGGCCAACAGAAAGACAGCAAAGACAGGGGACGGTTCTGTGTCTTGACAAGAGAAGCATAAAGTGATATCCTTGTATTGGGTGATAATAAATGCCAAGACAAGCAAGAAAGAAGAGCGAAAGCGGAATATATCACATAATGCTACGAGGAATAAATCAACAGCAAATCTTCGAGGATGAAGAAGATAATGCAAAGTTTATTCAGGTATTAAAAGACTGTAAGGCAATAAGTGAGTATAAAATACTTGCTTATTGTCTTATGGGCAATCATGTACATATTTTAATAAAAATAGAAAAAGAGCCTATCGAACAAGTTTTCAAAAGGATATGCGGACGATATGTGTATTGGTACAATGTGAAGTATCAGAGAGTAGGGCATCTGTTTCAAGACCGTTTTAAAAGTGAGCCCGTCGAGGATGATGCATACTTAATGGCCGTAATTAGATATATACATCAAAATCCAGTGAAAGCCGGTCTGTGCGAAAAGATTGAAGATTACAAATTCAGTAGTTATAGTGAATTTGTTTCAAAGTCGTGGTTAGCAGATACGGATTTTATATTCCAAATGATTTCCAAAAAAGAATTCGAAAGATTTAATAATACGGAAAATACGGACAAGTGCCTTGAAATAGAACCTGAAAAGAAAATCAGAGTGACTGATGAACAGGCGAAGATAATTATAGAAAAGCATACAAATTGTAAAAGTATTTCTGAGTTCCAAAAGCTAGATTCAGTCAGCAGAGATGAATTTATATCAATTTTAAAAGACAATGGACTGTCAATTAGACAAATCAGCAGATTGACGGGAACGAGTAAGGGTTTAGTTGAAAAAAGTTTTAAATTTTAACTAAGACACAGAACCGTCCCCTGTCTACTTTAATGTTGAATTTACAACATTCCAGTGGATAATTTGGATTTTGTTTTTAGGCTTTTTTTGGTATTAATTAAAACGAATTCTACTTGAATTTTTAAGTAGCAC